>WFTY01000245.1 GCA_015485245.1 Anaerolineales bacterium
ATCGTCCATGCCCGTGGCAACCAGGACGACATTCGAGGAATTCCAGGGAGAGACAGTCATCTGCACTACCCCATCGCCAGGCTGCGCTCCGGCGGCGCTGAACGCCGCGTTGTCGGCCCCGGCAGGCAGATTCACCGAACTGATCCACGGGAGCGTTTCGGGCTTCCCCACCAGGATCACATGATTGGCGCTCAACTCATCCGTGCTGACCTGGCTGCTGGCGCGCAGCGAGAGCAACAGGTTCCCGTTCGTCATCCCACCAAATCCGCTGGCAATGGCCATGGCGGCTTGCAGCTCGCTTTGAGTGGGGTTATCGGGGACGATTAGAAGCGCCTGGTCGGGGATGAAGGAATTTTGATAAATCGGACGGGGCAGCAGCGCCAGGCTGGTAACCGGCTCTGTAACCGTGTGAGGGAAAGTCATCTTGGAATAGGGGTGAATCGCCACCCGCGTCCGCAGATCGTACTCATCACAGCTGCCGCCAGCATCCAGCTCCACAATCAACTGGTGACTCTCGCCAGGGTTAACCGCCTGCAACGCCGTCAAGGGGATATTAATGACCTCCACCCGCTCGCCGCTCTGTTCAAGCAAGATCGTATCAACCAGCTCGCCGTTGAAGAATACTTGCAGTGAACCGTCGATGATTTCCGCCACAGGAGTGCCATCAGTGAGCGTGGTCGCTCCCTGACCCGAAGTGTACACATTGAAGGCCAGGCGCACCTGTGCCGCCGAAGTGACTTCCCAGCTCGCCGGCAGGGAAAACGTATACGTAAAGGTATCAAACGGGCCATACAGGATCTCCTCGGTGTACCCCAGGAGGTTAAAGGGGACGTCATCACCCACCTGTTCCACTGCCAGCGTAGGCGTAGGCGCAGGTGGGTTTTCACCCTGTGCATAGGCCGGCGCGATCAGCACCATCAGGCCGACCAGCGCCCACACGCCAAACCACAATCTCTTCATCGCTCAACTCCTTCGCAATAACATCCGATTAACTGTATATACCATACCACAACTCAAAGAAAACATACCATAAAGCGACGCCGACGGTGAGCCAGGGCACAAAAAGCTGTTTCACGCCCCGGCAACCTCGGCATACAGAGAGAAAATCTGCTCCAACATCCTCTCGCGCCGAAAACGCGCTTCCACTCGCCGGCGCCCCGCAGCGCCCATCTGCACGCGCCGCCCACTATCCGCCAGCAGGGCCACAAGCGCTTGCGCCAACGCCTGCGCATTCCCTGGCGGGACGAGCAACCCCGTCTCCCCGTCCACCACCGCCTCAGGAACTCCCTGAACGCGCGTCGCCACACAGGGCAGACCGGCAGCCATCGCCTCCAAAAGCGTAATCGGGAAGGCCTCCCACAACGAAGGCAAGACGAAGATATCCAGGGCATGCAGCACCGCAGGGATATCCGCGCGTGCGCCAACCAGACGAAAAACCCCATTCAGCCCCAGCGCTGCGGCGCGCTTCCGCGTCGCCTCTCGCAATGGCCCCTCCCCAACCCAGACGAAATATGCATCTGGATTCTGTTGATGCGCCTGCCGGACAGCGCTGAGGAACCCCAGAGGGTTTTTCTGCCTGCTCAGGCGACCAACAACCCCCACGACCAAAGCGGATTCTGGCACCCCCAAGGAAGCGCGTGTTCCCGAGCGATCAAAGGGCCCATCAAAGCGACCGGGATCAATCCCCGAATGAATGACCGTGTACTGCTCTGGATGGCCGACGCCATGCGCAAGCCCCAGTTCACGCTCCGCCTGCGCCACAGCCACGATGCGAGCGGTCAGGTGGCGCGCCGCCCAACGCTCCAAACCAGCATACAAACGCGCCGCCAGCGGGCCGGCTCCCGCGTGGAAGGCGAAACAATGCGGGGAATACAGCACCGGCACTCCACTGCCAGCGGCCGCCAGGCGCGCCAGAAACCCCGGTTTCGAGGCGTGCGCGTGAATCAGATCAAAGCTGGCAGCGCGGATCTTGGCGCGCAACTTCCACAAGGCGCGCACATCCGACAGCGGGGCAATGCGATAGCGCGCCATCGGCAAACTAAAAGCCTCCACGCCAGAGATGCGGTTCAACTCGGCGGCAAAGGCCTCACCGCCATCCGAAAGGC
>WFTY01000246.1 GCA_015485245.1 Anaerolineales bacterium
AGGGTACGATGCGTCCGTTGGGGAGCTGCGCCGTCTTTCCGGAGACTGCCCGGGAGACGGTGGATTCATGCACGCCCAGCCGTTCAGCCAGGCTGGCGCGGGTCATACTCTTTAGATAGCGGTCGCCCTTGAGGATGAAGTCACGCTGCTCCTTCGCCAGAATCGTCACCAACCCTTGCAGGGTGTTCTCGCGTTGCCGCAAGCATTTTATCAGCAGGTTAGCCTTTTCGTAGTCCTGTTGCCATTTTTCGAGCTGGTTGGCGGGGGCTTTGCGCATTTCCTGGCGGAAGAGCGGGTGCAAGCGCGGCATGCCGCTAAGCGGGAAGAGCAATTCAACCACCAGGGAGCTGCTGGGGCGCCCGTTCAGCGTGCGGATGAGGATATCGGGGGAGTGGTAGACCGGGGGGATGGCTTCGTTCCCGTAGCGCACGCTGCCCCAATGGGCGCGAGCGGGGAAAGGATTGAGGTTGTGGTGGATGAAATCGGCGATTACCTCGGCGCGCGCCGAGGAGACGCCCAGCAGCGCGCCCAGCTTGTTGAAGTGCCGTTGGCTGAGCAGATTCATCCCCTCGCGGATGGCGCGGCCGGCCAGGCGCGCGATCTCGTCTTGTCGATTGAGCGCTTCGAGTTGGATCAGTAGAGCCTCGCGCGTATCTGCCGCGCCCACGCCAATTGGCTCGGCGAATTGAATCAACCGTAATACGGCGCGCACGCGCTCGGGCGAGGCGTGATGATAGCGGCAAATTTCCAGTATGGGTACGGGGAGCAGGCCATCGTCGTCCAGGCTGGTGAGGATGTGTGCGGCAATCGCCCGGTCTTCCTCTGCCAGGTCTGGGGCAATCTGGCGCAGCACATAGCCCGCCAGGTCGATCTGCGGGGCGAGGTTGTCGTCGGGAAGGTCTTCCGCGTGATGGTGTGCTTTGGGGGTGTTGTTCGCGGCGGGATAATCATCCCGGGCGATGGTGAAGACGATTGGTTCGAGGTCGTTGGGATCCTGGGGACGGCTGCACAGCGGACAGGGGCCTGGGTCGAGCAGGCGCCGGCCGCAGGTGCGGCAGCGGCGGATGGGGGCCAGTTCGAGTGCCGGGTTGGCCGCCAGCTCCGCCTCGATGGTCTGTTGCAACTCGGCTGCGGTCATACTTAACAGCGTCATGGTTTGCGCCAGGTGAGCGGTGGTTTGCGGGCGAAGTTGTTGCAGGTGAATAGGATACATGGCGACCTCGTGTAGGCTCAGTATAGCGGGTATTGCTCCTGGTTGCAAGATGCGTGCCGTTTGCACGAAGGGGCGAACGCTTAATGCGGTGCGCGCGAATTGAATATCGAGGTAAAATCGACAGCATGAAAGCTCTGACCATCATCGGCGGTGGACTGGCTGGCAGCGAGGCGGCCTGGCAAGCCGCCGAACGCGGCGTGCATGTGCGCCTGTACGAGATGCGCCCGCAGGTTGAAACCGGCGCGCACACCAGCCCCGACCTGGCTGAGCTGGTGTGTTCGAATTCGCTGGGGTCGAACCTGCCCGACCGCGCCCCTGGTGTGTTGAAGAATGAGCTGCGCCGCCTGGGTTCGCTGCTGATGCGCTGCGCTGATCAGACCGCCGTCCCCGCTGGCGGCGCGCTGGCGGTGGATCGGGAGAAGTTTTCGCGGCGGGTCACCGCGGCGTTGGAGGCCCACCCGCGGGTGGAGATCGTCCGCAAGGAGGCGACGGCTATCCCTGATGGGCCCGCGGTGATCGCCTCTGGCCCGTTGACCTCGGCGCGCCTTTCCGACGCCATCGCCGAGCTGACCGGGCGGGAGCACTTGTACTTCTTTGACGCCATCGCTCCGATTGTCACTCTCGATTCGATCAACTTTGACATCGCATTTCGGGGTTCGCGCTATGGGCGCGGTGAACAGATGGCGGGGGATTACATCAATTGCCCGCTGAATCGGGAGGAGTATTACGCTTTTGTGGAGGCGCTGCGTACCGCCGAGCGGATCGAGCTGAAATCCTTCGAGCTTCAACTGGAGCAGGGCGTCAAGGCCGGCGCGCACACCTTTTTTGAGGGGTGTCTGCCGGTGGAAGTGCTGGCGCAACGCGGCGTGGATACGCTGGCCTTTGGCCCGCTGCGCCCCGTCGGCCTGGCCGATCCGCGCACCGGACGACGCCCTTATGCGGTGGTGCAACTGCGCCAGGACGATCTTGCCGGGACGCTGTACAATCTGGTCGGTTTTCAGACCAACCTAAAGTTTCCGGAGCAGCGCCGGGTGTTTCGAATGATTCCCGGTTTGGAGAACGCCGAGTTTGCCCGTTATGGGCAGATGCACCGCAACACGTTCATTTTCTCCCCGGCGTTGTTGCGACCGACGCTGCAATTCCGCGGTCGGGATGCTTTGTTCTTCGCCGGGCAGATCACCGGAGTAGAGGGGTATGCAGGCAACATCGCCACTGGTCTACTGGCGGGATGGAACGCCGCTCGCCTGCTCAGCGGCCAGCAACCCCTGACGCTGCCGCGCGAGACTATGCTGGGCGCGCTGTGCTATTATGTCACCCACGCCAGCGCAGCAGATTTTCAGCCGATGAAAGCGAACTTCGGCATTTTGCCGTCGTTAGATGAAAAAGTCAAGCGGGGGCGGCGCGGTAAGCGTCAACGGATGCTGGCATACGCCAACCGGGCTACCGCTTCTCTGGATCGTTTCATGCAACTCGTTGCCGAAAAGTAATGCGTATAGCCACTTAATCATCTGCCATAACTATAACCATGCCACAACTAAAACAAGCCCTCCCAACACTCATTGCCATGATCATCGGAGCCAGCGCGGCTTACGTCGCACACGCGATTCAGCCGGATTACCGCCTTCCGAGCTTAAATGAGCTTCTTCCGCGCCCCCAGGAGCAATTCGACGGCGAACGCGCTCTCGAGGATATTAAAACTCAGTTGTCCTTTGGGCCGCGTATCCCTGGCGAGGAAGGACATTTTGTTTTCCGCGAATGGCTGGGCGGGCAGTTGTACCAGGCCGGTTGGCAAGTAAAAGAGCAGGTGAGTCTATCCCCCGACGGGCGCGAGATTCGCAATGTTGTCGCCTACCGTTTGGGGATGGAGGAGCCACCCAAAGGGTGGGTCGTGCTCGGCGCGCATTACGACACACGTATCGTTGCCGATGAGGACCTCGATCCTGCAAAACGGGCATACCCCGTGCCCGGAGCAAACGACGGCGCTTCGGGCGTGGCTGTACTTCTCGAGCTGGCGCGCGTTCTTCCTGAAGATGCTCCTGTGTGGCTGGTGTTCTTCGACGCCGAGGACAACGGGCGCATCCCGGGGTGGGACTGGATTTTGGGTTCGCGCGAATTTGTCGCCCAGCTGGAGAAGAAGCCAACCGCCGCGGTGATTGTGGACATGGTTGGCGACCGGGAATTGAACCTTCCTATCGAGCAAAACTCCTCCCCGCGGCTGGTCGCCGAGATATGGGGACAGGCCGCTGCTTTGGGATACAGCGACCGCTTTCTTTCCACCCCTGGCTATCGCATGCTGGACGACCATACGCCGTTCCTGGAAGCAGGCATCCCCGCGGTTGACATCATTGACTTTGATTATCCCTATTGGCACACCACCGAAGACACGTTAGACAAGGTCTCCGCTGAGAGCTTACAAGCCGTGGGCGACACGGTGCTGGCCTGGCTGTTGAATCGCCAGCCCTGAGCTTGGCAAATGCATTCACTTCGCTTACACTTAATTCACCATGCGCGTCCTTGACCTGTTGAAGCAAGTTCGTCAGCGGTGGGTGGAACGAGTCGTCCACCGGCTGGCGCGCGGGGAACACACCCGCGAGAGCTTCCGTCAGGAGCTGGAGCGCTACCTGGAACTGGTGGAGCAAGCCATTCTCAGCGGCGACCCTGGATGGTTGAACGAAATCCTCGATCGCTGGATTTCCGTGCGTACGCAGAGCGAGCAGCAACATCACGCCGCCAGTCTGGCCCCTATCCTGCGCCACATCTTGCTCTCGCTCTCATTTGTAGCCCGCGAGAACCTCAGCGACGCCGACGCGCTGGAACTGTTGACCGCTTATCTTCCGCTGCACAGCCACGCGCTGGAATACACCTCACGCCTGGAGGGCGAGGCCTATGTTGAGTACATCGCCAGCGAGCTGGAGGAGGCGCGTCGCCGGTTGGAGCGGATCGACCGCAGCAAATCGAATTTCATCTCGGTGGCGGCGCACGAGCTTAAAACCCCGCTCACCCTGATTGAGGGGTATGCCTCCATGCTGATGGAGACGTATGCGCAGAATGACGCCGCCGCCTTGTTACTCAAGGGTATCGCCACCGGTGTGCAACGCCTGCGGGAGATCATCGACGACATGATTGACGTCTCGTTGATTGACAACAAGATGCTGCAACTCAATTTCCAGCCGGTCTGGTTGCAACAGTTGTTGGGGATTGCCTCCCACGAATTACAGAGCGTGCTCCAGGAACGCGATATTACCCTTCAGTTGGAAGATTTCCCCGGCAGCAACGAGATGATTTTCGCTGATTCCGAACGTCTTTACCAGGCTTTCTGGAACCTGCTGACCAACGCTGTCAAGTACACCCCCAATGGCGGACGGATCACCGTTAGCGGCCGCACGCTTCCTGGCTTCATCGAGGTGACGGTGAGCGACACCGGCATCGGCATTGACCCTGAGGACCAGGTGCTCATCTTTGAAAAATTTGGCAGTTTGGGGGATGCCTCGCTGCACTCCAGCGGCAGGACCAAATTCAAGGGCGGCGGCCCTGGCCTGGGGTTGTCGATCACCAAGGGAATCGTCGAGGCGCACGGCGGCACCATCTGGGTCGAATCGCCCGGCTGCGACGAGAAGACCTGCCCGGGCTCGACCTTCCATGTGCTCCTGCCCATTCGCAAGGAAGCGCCCAACGAGCAATTGAACAAGCTGTTTCGTCCCATGTTGATGGAGACGAAGACCAACGCTCACGCTGGCGAGAAAGCGGAAACCTGAAGGTATCTATGCCCAAAGAAGTCATCCCTACAAAGCAGCCGCGCGAACGCGCTTTTCTCGTCGGCGTCGAGTTGCAGGGCCAGGCGACATTGCTATCCCTGGAGGATTCGCTCGTCGAACTCGCCTTGTTAGCGCACACCGCCGGCCTGGAGGTCGTTGGCCAGGAGACGCAGAAACGCTCTCGACCCGACCCCAAAACGTTCATCGGTTCGGGCAAGGCGGAGGAGATCCGTACACTGGCGGAGGCTCTGGAGGCTGACGTCATCCTGTTCGACGATGAACTTTCCCCGCGGCACCAGCGAGAGCTGGAGCGCATCTTCGGCGAAGAGGTGCGTGTGCTCGACCGCACTGCGTTGATCCTGGACATTTTTGCACAACACGCCAGTACGCGTGATGGAGCTTTGCAGGTGGAGCTGGCGCAGTACGAATACCGCCTCCCCCGCTTGACGCGCGCCTGGACGCACCTGGCGCGGCAGGCCGGGGGGCGCGCCGGTAGTGTCGGCGGGGTAGGGCTGCGCGGCCCCGGTGAGACTCAACTCGAGGTCGACCGACGTGATATCCGCCGCCGCATCGATCACCTCAAGCGTGAGCTGGAAAAGGTGCGCGCGCACCGCCAGCGCTATCGCGCCCAGCGCAAGCGTTCGCGCATCCCTGTGGTTGCCCTGGTTGGATACACCAACGCGGGGAAATCGACTTTGCTCAACAGCCTGGCCGCGGCGAAGGTCTACGTGGCCGACCAGCTTTTCGCAACTCTCGACCCGACCACCCGCCGGGTGCTGCTTCCCGATGAAACGCCGGTGTTGTTCACCGACACAGTCGGCTTTATTCAGAAATTACCCACCACGCTGGTGGCAGCTTTCCGCGCCACGCTGGAGGAAATTGCTGAGGCCGATTTGCTGTTACACGTGTTGGATGTCACCCACTCTAATGTGGAAGCGCAGGCCGAGGCCGTGCTGCACACGCTCGAGGAGATCCACGCCGACCACATCCCTGTGTTGACCGCGCTCAACAAAATCGACCGCCTGGATGATCCCGGGGCGGCGCGCCTGGCGCTGGATGCTTTCCCCAACGCTGTAGCCATCTCCGCGCTGCGCCGCGAGGGCCTTGTCGACCTGCTAGAGGCGGTACAGCGCCAGCTTTACGAGCTTTACACCCCGCTTGAGGTGCTTTTGCCTTATCAGGAGGGGCGCTTGATTTCGCTGTTCCACAATCAGGGCGAAGTTGAGCGCCTGGAGCACAGCAGTGATGGCGTGCGCATTCGCGGCCGCCTGCCCGGACGCCTGCTCGCCCAATTCAGCAATTACCTCACGGAGCAACCCTGATGCAGCGCTTTAATCGCTTTCTGGATCAGCTTTCCAACTATCTCGCCGTGCGCAAAGGATTGATCCCCATCCTTGGGATCAGCCTGGTAGCGTTGAATTTCATCCTGGGCTTTTTCCCTGCCTTGGGATGGGTGGTGCAGAGTGATCTGTTCCTTCACCTGGGGGTGATCGTCGGCCTGGTGGGGATTCTGCTCGCCTGGGCTTTGTAACTGTATTTCCAAAACGCGATCAGCGCCCTTCGATACGCGCTGCGCTAATGCTCCGCGCTACTCAGGGCGCTGATCTTTCCGCCGTGTGTGTTTCGCCACTTTACAGCTTCGGCCCGGCGGCCTGGACTTCTTCTGGCACCGCGGCGGCGTACTTTTTGAAGTTCTCCACAAAGCGCGCCGCCAGCTGACGGTATTTTTCGTCGTAGGCCGCCTTGCTTGGCCAGGATTCCGCCGGGTAGAGCACCTCATCGGGCACCCCAGGACAGCGCCTGGGCACTTGAAAGCCGAACACAGGCTCGCTGTAGTAATCAACTTGATCTAGTGCTCCACTGAGCGCGGCTCGCAGCATGGCGCGCGTGTAGGAAATCGAAATGCGCTTGCCGACCCCATAGGGGCCGCCCACCCAGCCAGTGTTGAGCAACCAGGCGGTTGTGCCATGGCGTTCCATTTTGCGCGCCAGCAGTTCCGCGTAACGCGCCGGGTGATGCACCATGAACGGCGCGCCGAAACAGGCACTGAAAGTGATCTCCGGCTCCTCCCCCAGGCCGACCTCGGTGCCGCCGACTTTGGAGGTGTACCCGGAGATGAAGTGGTACATCGCCTGCGCCGGGGTCAGGCGGGCGATGGGCGGCATCACCCCCGAGGCGTCGCAGGTCAGCAGGATGACGTTGCGCGGGTGGCCGCCGTGCCCTTCCAGCAGAGCGTTTTCAATATAGCGCAGGGGATAGGAAGCGCGCGTGTTCTCGGTGATCTCGTCGTCGTCCAGGTCAATCAGGCGGCTCACCGGGTCGTAGATCACGTTCTCCAGAATGGTGCCGAACCGTTGGGTACAGGCGTAAATCTCCGGCTCCGCCGTGGGAGAGAGGCGAATCACCTTCGCGTAGCAGCCGCCCTCAAAATTGAACACCCCGTCATCAGCCCAGCCATGCTCGTCGTCGCCGATCAGCTTGCGGCTGGGATCGGCAGAGAGAGTAGTCTTCCCTGTGCCGGAGAGACCGAAGAACAGGGCCACATCATCCGGGTCATCGCCCTGGTTGGCCGAGCAGTGCATGGTCATCACGCCTTCTTTAGGCAGCAGATAGTTGAGCACGGTGAAGATGGACTTTTTGATCTCACCCGAATAGCCTGTGCCGCCGATGATCGCCAGTTGCTGTTCGAAGTTGAGCACAATGAACGTCTCTGAGCGCGTGCCGTCAATTGGCGGGAAGGCGCGGAAGGAGGGCAAAGCGATCACGGTGAATTGCGGCACGTGTGTGCGGTATTCCTCGGCGTTGCGCAGCGGGATGAACATGTTGCGGGCGAACAGGCTGTGCCAGGCATATTCGGTGACGATGCGCACCGGCAGGCGGTAATTGGGGTGCGCGCCGGCGTAGCAATCCTGTACAAACAGATCGCGCCCCTGGACGAAGCCCTGCAGGCGGGAGAAGAGCGCCTCGAACATCACGCGGCTGTATGGACGGTTATGCTCGCCCCACCAGATATCCTCTTCTGTGGAGGATTCGCGCACGATATATTTATCCTGCGCGGCGCGGGCGGTGTGCTTGCCTGAACGCACCACCACCGGCCCCTGGTTGACGACGCGACCCTCGCCGCGAAAAACGATCTCTTCGTACAGGGCTTCCGGGGGCAGGTTCCAGTATGCCAGGCGCAGATTGGTCAGGCCGTGGTTGCTCAGGCTGTACTCCGCCTTCAGGGCGTGCGCCTGGCCCTGGGCCGGGGTTTGGATGTTCAACAGATTATTCATGGTGTATATCCCTGTGTGGGTGTTGCTTGCGTGTCATAGCCAGTCGCGCACCAGTTTGCGATCGCCGATGTAGATTTCGTTGGGCGCGGTGGGATCGAGCGCCCAGCGCATGCGTTTGACCCCTTCGGTCAGGTCTTTGATCGAGCCGGCATAGCTCAAGCGCAGGTAGCCCTCCATGCCGAAAGCCGCGCCCGGCACGGTGACTACCAGCGCCGTCTCCAGCAGGAAACGCGCCAGCGCGACCGAATCGTCCCCGTAGGCGCGGAAATCCGGCAGCACGTAGAAGGTGCCATCCGGGGGAATAATCCTCACATTGTTGAAAGCTTTGAGTTCTGTGAGCACCACGTCGCGGTTGTTCTGAATGGTCAGACGCAGGTTCTCGATCACCCCCTGCGAGCCGATCAGCGCGCCCTCGGCGGCAGCCTGCAGCAGAGTAGAGGGGTTGGAGGTCATCTGCGATTGTACGTTAATCATCACCTCGACCATCTTGCGCGGGGCGATCACCCAGCCAATGCGGAAGCCGGTCATGCCATACGCTTTGGAAACTCCGTTGACCACGATCACGTGACCGTCATCAATGCTCTTATCGCTGTAAGCGTAGGCGGGGTGCCACTCCTTGCGGTCAAAGACCAGTTTATGGTAGATGTCGTCGCAAATCAGGTAGATGCCCTTGCGTTCACAATAATCCACCAGCTCGGCGATGAACTCTGGAGGGTACATCACCCCCGAAGGGTTGTTCGGGCTGTTGACGATGATCGCCCGGGTGTACGCGCTGACCGCCTGTTCAATCTCCGCCATGCGATGATAAAACGTGCCATCCTCCGGTGTAACCACCACCGGAACACCATAGCACATCTTGACCATCTCCGGATAGCTCACCCAATAGGGTGCCAGCAAGATGACTTCGTCCTGGGGGTTAAGCAGCGTGTACAAGATGTTAAAAAGCGACTGCTTGGCGCCGGTGGTCACGATGATGTTTTCCGGCGCGGGCAGCCGCCCGTAGTTTTCCTCGGTATAGCGGATGATCGCTTTCTTCAGCGAGGGGGTGCCATCCACACGCGAGTATTTCACATCCCCCACACGCAATCGCGCCGAGGAGCTGAGGATGGCGTTGATAGGGGTGGGGTTCTTGGGTTCACCGATCCCCAGGTGAATCACCGGTTCGCCGCGAGCGCGCAGCTTGCTGGCCTGCTCATTGAGCGCCAGCGTGGGCGAAGTTGCGATGGCCCGAGCCTGTTTACTCAAAGACATGGTCGCTCCGTTGTAGGTTCATTCGTTCACTGGTTAAGGTGGAGGAAATTATACCGCTAGTTGGTCTGCTTGGTCTGCGTGGCCCACAATCGGACTTGACACGCTCCCCACCTCTGGTAAACTTGCCAGCGTGATGATGCGAGAATGTTACTCTCCGCCCGCTCCCTCCCCTAGCAGCCGCAGGCCACATTGAGGCTTTCGGTCTCTTGGGATTTCGGTTGGCGGCGCATCGCCCGCTGAATAGTGAAACGCCCTCTGGACTGCAAAGCCGGAGGGTGTTTTTTTACGTGTCCCTGTGTCACGTTTTCCCGTGTCACGTGTCATGTGTTTCTGTGTCACGTGACACGGGAGCACTTGATACTGGAGCACTTGACACGGAGGTACTCTATGCGAATGTCGCGACTTTTCTCCCAAACCCTGCGCGAGGCCCCGGCGGACGCCGAGATGCCCAGCCACAAACTGCTGGTGCGCGCCGGGTTCATCCGTCAACTGGCGGCGGGAATCTACACCGCCATGCCGCTGGGTAAGCGCGCTCTGACGAAGATCGAAAACATCATGCGCGCAGAGATGAACGCCATCGGCGGACAGGAGATCACCATGCCGGTCGTCCACCCCGCCGAAATCTGGCAGGAGACCGGACGCTGGTACCAAATCGGCTCGGAGATGGGGCGCTTCAAAGACAAAAATGACCGCGACATGGTATTGGGGATGACCCATGAGGAGGTGGTTGCTGACCTGACGCGCAAGGAGATTCACTCCTACCGCCAGCTACCGGTGCTGATCTACCAGATTCAAACCAAGTGGCGCGACGACCCGCGCCCGCGCGCTGGCCTGATCCGCGTGCGCGAGTTCACCATGAAGGACAGCTACAGCCTGGACGCTGATTGGAAAGGGTTGGACAAACAGTACCGGGCGCATTACCAGGCCTACTTCAATATCTTCCATCGCTGCGGCATCCCGGTGATCGCTGTCAAATCCGATGTTGGCATGATGGGCGGCAAGATGGCTCATGAGTACATGTACCTGACCCCCTATGGGGAGGACACGCTGCTGCTTTGCGACGCCTGCGACTACTCTGCCAACCGGCAGATCGCCACCTTCCAAAAGCAGGCCGCCCCTGCGGAGGAGCCGCAACTCCTGGAGAAAGTCGCTACCCCGGAGTGCAAGACCATCGCTGAACTGGCCGAGTTTCTGGGCATCCCGGAATCGAAAACTGCCAAGGCGGTCTTCCTGATCGCGGAGATTCCCGAGGGCGAGGAGAGTGTGCAGAAGTTCGTCTTCGCTGTGGTGCGCGGCGACATGGAACTCAACGAGACAAAGCTGACCAACGCTCTCAAGGCCAGCGAGCTGCGTCCGGCTACCGAGGAGGAAATCATCGCGGTGGGCGCGGTGCCGGGTTACGCCTCGCCGGTCGGTCTGCCGGAGAAGAACGATTACCTGCCGGTGGTCACGGTGGTAGATGAGTTGATCCCCCAATCCGCCAACCTGGTGGCTGGGGCAAACGAGGCTGGATACCACCTGCTCAACACCAATTACGGGCGTGATTACAAAGCCGACATCGTCACCGAACTGACCGCCGCTCGCCAGGGCGACGGCTGCCCGCGCTGCGGTGAACCTCTACGCGAGGTGCGCGGTGTGGAGGTGGGCAACATCTTCAAACTGGGCACGCGCTACAGCGACGCCATGGGGGCGACCTTCCAGGATAAGGACGGCAAAGAAAAGCCCGTCATCATGGGGTCGTATGGTATTGGCAGCGGGCGTTTGCTGGCCTCGGTGGCTGAGGAGCATCATGATGAATACGGCTTGATCTGGCCGATCACCGTGGCGCCCTATCAGGTGCACTTGGTGGTGTTGACCGGCAAGAAGGGCGGAGAGGAGACGCTGCAAACCGCCGAGCAGTTATATCGCGATTTGCGGGATGCCGGGGTGGAAGTGCTTTACGATGACCGCGTGGCCAGCCCCGGTGTGAAGTTCAACGACGCCGACCTGATCGGGTTGCCCATCCGCCTGACGGTTTCGGCGCGTGCCCTTTCACAGGGCGGGGTGGAGTTCAAGCGCCGCGATCAACAGGAGCGCCGCCTGATCCCCCTGGATGAAATCATCACCGCGGTGAAGGACGAGATCGCCACCCTGCACGCTGACATCATGGCGAAGGTGGTGGAAGTCCCGTTTGTGGATTAAACCGCACAGGCGCGAAGAACGATAAAAAACTTCGTGTTCTTCGCGCCTGCGCGATGAAACGCTCTGGACGAACCCGGGCTCCCGCCGGTTCTGAATCTGCGAGAGGGTGCTGCGCTAATCCATCTTGAAGAAGGTGGTCAGCTTCATCGCCAAGTTGAGGTCGCCGGCCAGTTTGAGCTTGCCCTGCATGAAGCCCTTCATGCCGTCTTCCTTGCCCAGCAGCACGTCACCGAAATAGCGCCCATCGGCGGTCAGGGTCATGGTGGGGTTCTCGGCTGTGCCCTCGCTGACGGTGCAGGTGCCATCTTTGATAGTGATGATGTAATCGCCGCCCTCTTCGCCGGTGAGATGGTACTGAATGACCGCCTCGACGCCGGCGGCTTTCTCCGCGCGGAAGGCCTTTTCGTGGTTGAAGATCAGTTCTCTGACTGTGTGA
>WFTY01000247.1 GCA_015485245.1 Anaerolineales bacterium
CTCCAGACATTAGCGGATCACCTGGGCGAACTCTTCAACGCAGATGGATGTTTCATCACCCTGTGGAACGAAACCCAGCAACGCGTGCTCCCCGGCGCGGCGTATGGTCATTTACGAGATAAATACCACAACATCACCGTTGAACCGGGGGAACCCAGCGTAACTGCTGCCGTGCTGGAGAGCGGGCAACCACTGGTGATCGAGGACACAACCAAATCTCCCTTCGTCAGCCGGCGCATTTCTGCCAAGTTCCCCACACGCACCCTGCTGGGTCTTCCAATGATCACCGCGGGGGAAAAGCTGGGCGCCGTGCTCATCGCCTGGGACGACCCTCACGACGTCACGCCGGAGGAGATCAATCGAGGCAAACAGGTTGCCTCACAAGTTGCCCTGGGAATCGCCAGAACCCGTCTCCTGGAAGAAACCCGCAATCGCGCAACGTTGATGGAAAAGCTTTCCGCCGCCGTCGGCCGCCTCAATCGCTCAAACACGGCCCAGGATGTTATCACCGAAACCGGCAAGGCCCTCCTGCAACTCAGCCAGGCCGATCGCGCAGGTTTTTACCTGTTGCAAGATTATGAATTTACCTGCGCGTGGTCGTATGGCCTTTCGAACGATTACCTGGAAACCGTCCTGCGGAACACGGATGAAATGCCCGGTGGGCAACTGCGAAGCATTACCCATCCCATCCTCGTACCCGATGTGGCCGAATTTCCAAAAACTGCGCTGATCCGCCAGCTTGCTGAGAAGGAGGGCTACCAGAGCGCGGCGCTTTGGCCGCTGGTTTTTGAAAACCGCACCACCGCGGTCATCGCCTGCTACTATAACCAGCCGCATTACTGGAGCGCGACGGAGCAGGAGATCATGGAAGCGCTGGCACGCCAGGCGGCGACGGCGCTCCAAAACGCGCGCCTGTACGAAGAAACCACCCAACAGGCCGCTGAGTTCGCCGCACTACTGGAACTCACCCAGTTGATGAACGCCGAGCAAGATACGCCCGCTCTGCTGGAGCGCATTGTGGAATCGGCAAAAGCGTTGCTCTCCGCCTCTGAGGGAGAAATGTACCTGTACGACAAAGAACGACGCGAGCTCGAGGTGGTCGTCGCCACCGACGAAAGTATTCCTTTGGGGTTGCGGCTCAAGTTAGGGGAAGGCCTGGCTGGTCAGGTGGCCTTGTGGCGCAAAGCGATGATGATCGATGATTACACAACCTGGTCCGGTCGCGCAGCCTCCTTTGAAGGGCTGTCCGTGCGGGCCGTCGTCGAAGCGCCAATGCTCTTCGGCGGCGAGCTGCTGGGCGTGCTTGTGGTGCATGAAACAGGCGATGTCCAACGCACATTCACCGAGAAAGACGTGCACCTGCTCTCCCTGCTGGCTTCCCAGGCCGCGGCCGTGATGTACAACGCCCGTCTACTCGACCAGTTGCGGGACCGCTTCACCGAATCGGAGGCCCTGCGCCAGGCCGCGCAAGCCGTGACCAGCACAATCGGTCTGGAACAAGCCATCGAACAGATACTGGCACAACTGGAACTCGTCGTCCCCTACGACAGCGCCGCGGTGATGCTCTTGAATGAGGAGGACAGCGACGAGGTCTTCCTGGAGATCGTCGGCGGGCGCGGCTGGGCTGACCCCAGCACCGTGATCGGGCTGCGCTTCCCCCTTCTGGGAGACAACCCCAACAAAGCTGTCATCCAGGAACGCCGGGCGGTGATCCTGAACGACGCCCCCGCACTCTACCCGGCGTTTCGCCAGCCCCCGCACAGTCATATCCGCTCCTGGCTGGGCGTGCCCATGATCGCGGATCAAAAAGTGATCGGCATGCTGGCCATAGACAGCACTCAACCTAATTTCTTCACCTCAGAGCACGCCCGCCTGGCCTCCACCTACACCGACCACGTGGCTGCCGCGGTGCAGAACGCTCGATTGTACGAGGAAGCCCGGCGTCGGGCTGAACAAATGGAGGTGATCCACCACCTCAGCCAGCAAGTGACCTCCATCCTGGATGCCGACGAGCTGCTGCAAACAGCCGCGCAGGAGTTATACACGCGGTTCGGCTATTTAAGCTTTCAGATTTACCTGCTTGATCAGGACAGGCGCGAACTGGTCGCTCACGGCATAGCAGGAACAACAGGAGAAATTACGCCAGGGTACCGCCAAAAAGTTGGCGAGGGGATCACTGGAAAAGCAGCCAGGCTTGGAAAACGCGTGCTGGTGACCGATGTCCGTCAGGAACCAGACTTCATCCCCTGCGTTCCGGGAATCCGCTCAGAACTGGCGGTGCCCATCTTCACCGATGAACGCCTGGTTGGCGTGCTCAACGTGGAAAGCGACAAAACCAACGCCTTTGATCAGGCAGATGTCATCGCATTGGAAGCGCTGTGCGGACAGATTGGCGCAGCGCTGGAAAACGCCCGTCTGTTCGAGGAAACCACCCAACGAATGGAGGAAATGCAGACGCTCACCGACACTGCTGCCGCGCTGCGCACCGCTGGTAACCTCGCCGAGATGACGCCCGTTATCATCCGTCAAGCGGCGCAAATTATAAACGGCGACTATGGCACCATCACCCTGGAAGCTGAACCGCTGGATTCCGACGCTGCCCCCGGAGAGACCATTTCCCAGGGATGGTACAGCACAGCGACCAACTGGCAATCCCCCCTGAGCGAGACAGAGATGCGCTTTCCGGCGGGCAAAGGCATCAGCGGTCATGTACTGGCCACTGGCGAGATTTACATCACGCACGACCCGATGAACGACCCCTTTCTGCTCATCCACCCTGCCGAAGAAGACGTGTTCCACCACATACGCTCACTCATCAGCGTTCCGCTGCGAGCGGCGGAACGCGTCGTCGGCGTTTTGCACATCGGGTTGGTGCGCCAGCACACATTCCAGCAGCAGGAAATCCGTCTCCTGCAGGCCATTGCGGCGATGGCCGGGAACGCCCTGCATCGCGCCAGCCTGCACGAACAACTGGAGGCCAATTACATCGAAACCGTGATGGCCCTGGCCAACGCCATGGATGCGCGCGACACCTATACGCAAGACCACAGCCAGCGGCTGGCCGCGTGGAGCGCAGCCACGGCGATGGAGCTTGGCTGCAGTGAGGAGGAAATCGCCACCATCCACCAGGCAGCATTGTTACACGACATTGGCAAAATCGGCGTACCGGATGCGATCTTACGCAAACCCGGCAAGCTGACCGAGGAGGAATGGGAAATCATCAAGCGCCACCCCCAGATCGGCGCTGACATCGTCGCGCCGGTTGCCAAGCTGCAACACGTGGCCCCCTTAATCCGCTCACATCAGGAAAAATTCGATGGCAGTGGCTACCCCGACGGGCTCACAGGCGAGGACATCCCCATAGGGGCGCGCATCCTGGCGGTGGTGGACGCCTACAGCGCCATCACAGATAAACGCCCCTACAAGGAAGCGCGCAGCCACGAGGAGGCCGTGGCCGAACTGCGCCGCTGCGCCGGATCACATTTCGACCCTGACGTGGTGAAGGCCTTTCTCAAGGTCATCGGCAAAGGCGGGTAACGGCATCGGTTCGCGCAAGAAGTTCCATTTCTCAGATGGCAACGGCTCATCTGCGCCAGACGGTCGGGGTCGGTGAGCATCTCGGTCAGGCGCGCTTTGCGACTATCTTTGAGGCAAAGAATGTAAAGGCGCGTCTCCGGCTGGGATGCCGCGCGACCGGTGGGTGGTGACCGTCAGCGAGCAAAACTTCATTCCAGGCTCATCAGCGATACAGCCCCCGGGCAACGATCAGCGCTGCCACCGGCGGCGGCACCAGGGATGTAATCGGCTTACCAGCCTGCACACGACGGCGGATCTCCGAAGCGGCGATATCCAGCAAAGGCGCTTCAACAAAATGGATTTTCGCCCCGATGCCGGGGATGGCGTTTTCCAGCGCGGCCAGATCAAACCGCGTCCCGGGTCGGCGCATCACCCCCAGGGCATCGCAGGCGTCCACAAAGTCTCGCGGGGCGTGCCATTGGGGCAGATCGCGCAACGAGTCGCCGCCCATTAGATAAATCAGCCAGGCGCCAGGGAATTGCACCCGCAACAAGCGCATGGTGTCCACAGCGTAGTACGGCGGCGGGCGGTCGATGTCGACACGAGAGAGCATAAACTCAGGGCGTTTGGCCAACGCCGCCTCCAGCATCGCCAGGCGGTCGTCCAGCGGCGTAATCTGCTGATCGGTTTTGTGCGGCGGCAGAGGGGTCAACACCCACAAAACGCGGTCGAGGCGAAGTTCTCGCCGGGCAGCTCCGGCCAGGGCCAGGTGCCCTTTATGCGGCGGGTCAAAGGTGCCACCAAACACCCCCAGTCTCAATCGTGCCATTCCAGCTCGTGATCACCAATAACTACCGTATCTCCGGGTTGTACGCCGGCCTGACGCAACGCCTCGTCAACCCCTAAAGCCTGCAAAATACGCTGAAAACGGCGCACGGACTGATCGAACTCCCAATAGGTCATCGCGGCGGCGCGCTCAATCGATTCGCCCACCACGCGGAAATCTCCCTCCATCGTGCGCTCAATGACGAAAGCGCGCGGATCGCTCTCCGGCCGATAGACAGGGAGTTCACCTACCCCTGCGGCGGGTTGGGTTTCCGGGGGCAGTTCC
>WFTY01000248.1 GCA_015485245.1 Anaerolineales bacterium
CAGCGATGGGAAGATCACCTTCGACGCCATCGCCTTCCGCCAGGGGCACTGGGCGGACAACCTACCGCCACGCGTCGATCTGCTCTATCGCTTTGAGATCAATGAATATCGCGGCCAGCAGCGCCTGCAACTCAACGTGCGGGATATCAAACCGGCAGGCTAATCCACAAAACGATACTTCAACAGCGCCCACACCGCCTCAAAAGCATCGCGCAGGCCGATCTTCTTGCCCTCGCTGTAATCGCGCGGATTGAAGGCGATCGGCACTTCAAAGATGCGCACACCGCGCTTCAATATCTTGGCGGTGAACTCAGGTTCAAAATCAAAGCGGTTGGCGCGCAGCTTCATTCCCGCCAACACCTCGCGACGAAAGACTTTGTACCCTGTCTCCATATCCGTCAGGATGGTATCGTACAGGATGTTAGTCATCAGGGTCAGAAGTTTGTTGGCCACCATGTGCCAGAACATCGCCACCCGGCGCGGCGCACCCAAAAAGCGCGAGCCATATACCACATCCGCCAGCCCTTCCTCGATCGGCTGTAACAAGCGCGGGTAATCACGGGGGTCATATTCCAGGTCGGCATCCTGAATCAACAGCACGTCACCGCTGGCATGCCGGATGCCGGTGCGCACGGCTGCCCCCTTCCCCTGGTTAAACTCATGGAGAATCACGCGAACGCCATCGCTCCCATCCAGCTCGGCAAGAATTTCGCGCGTGCCATCTGTCGAGCCATCATCAACCAACAGAATTTCATCCGCCAGTTTTGTGGCCTTCACCCGCGCCAGAATCTCGCGCAGGGTATCAACTTCGTTGTAAACAGGAATCAGCACGGTCAGTTTCATGGGGAAGATTATATCGCATGGCAGGGGCAATTCTGGCATGCTATAATCTTGCTAAATATAAGCTTATTCACCCTCGGACCTGGACGGGAGAAATCATCTATGAGCGTCCTGAACACAAAAACCGGACAGCCTGAGCCAGCCACGCAACGAGGCCCCTTTATCCCACCCCCCATCACTAAAGTGCAGGACACCGGGCTTTCCCTGCTCTGGCTGCAAGACCTGGTGCTCAAAGTGCTGTATTTTCAGGGGTACTTGAATGGCTTTCAGGTGGCCGAGGCGGTGGCGCTCCCCTTTGCCGGGGTAACCGACCAGATCCTCAACGCGCTGAAGCGCGAAAAATTCGTCGAGGTCAAATCTTCTCAAATGGGGGGGTTGGGAGAAGGCTCCTATCAGTACGCCATCACCGAAGCCGGGATTGCGCGCGCGCGCGAAGCGCTGGAGCGCAGCCAGTACGCCGGCCCCGCGCCCGTCCCCCTGGAAGTGTACAACCGCTCCATTCAGAACCAGCAACGCGGCAAGCTGCGCATCACTCACCGCATCCTGCGACAGGCGCTCTCCCATCTGGTGCTCAACGAGACCACCTTTCAGCGCATCGGCCCGGCAGTCAACTCCGGTACGTCCATTTTTCTCTACGGCCCTCCCGGCAACGGGAAAACCAGCATCGCCCGCGCCATCGGCCAGGTCATTTTGAGCACCACGATGTACATCCCCTATGCTCTCTACGTGGACGGACAGGTAGTCAAACTGTACGATTCGGTCAACCACAAGCGCGCCCCGGAGAAGCACACCACATCGCGCGGCACCGGCTCGCTGCGCGCGGGGACGCGCCGTGACCCGCGCTGGATTCTCATCTACCGCCCCTTCATCATCACGGGCGGCGAGTTGACGATGGAGGGCCTCGACCTGGTGTTTGACGACGTCAACAAATTCTACGAAGCCCCCTTCCAGGTCAAGGCAAACGGCGGCATCTTACTGATCGACGATTTCGGCCGCCAGCTCGTCCGCCCGCGCGACCTGCTTAACCGCTGGATCGTCCCACTGGAGAACCGCATTGATTACCTCACCCTGCACACCGGCCGCAAGATCGAAGTCCCCTTCGATGTGCTGATCGTCTTTTCCACCAATCTGCCGCCGAAAGACTTGGTGGACGAAGCTTTCTTGCGCCGCCTGCGCCACAAAATCGAAATCGGCGATCCCAGCTACGAAGACTATCGCGAAATCTTCCAGCGCATGGCCAAGGCCAAAGGCGTGAGGTACTCCGACAAGGGGCTGGCTTACCTTTTGCAAGAGTGGTACATCAAGCACAATCGCAAGCTGCGCGCCTCGCACCCGCGCGACCTGTGCGACCAGATCATCGACATCGCCAGCTTTCTCTCCCTGGAACCCACCATGAGCCGCGAGCTGATCGACCGCGCCGCCAGGGCGTATTTCGTGGATCTCTAAATGCTCAACGACCTGCCCCAACCTGTGATCTTCGCCCATCGAGGCGCCAGCGCCCACGCGCCAGAAAACACGCTGACCGCTTTCGAACTGGCCCTGCGCCAGGGAGCGGACGCGATTGAGCTGGACGCCAAGCTGTGCGCCGACGGGCACGTGGTGGTGATGCACGACGCCAGCGTAGATCGCACCACCGATGGCAGCGGCCTGGTAGACGAAATGCCGCTGGAGGTCTTGCGCGAACTGGATGCCGGCTGCCGCTTCGACAGCGCGTTTTGCGGCGAGCGCGTCCCCACCCTGGAGGAGGTCTTCGCCGCCTTTGGCAACAAGACCTTCATCAACGTCGAATTGACCAATTACCGCTCGCTGAGAGATGACTTGCCAGAACGCGTTGCCGAACTGGTACGCCGCCACAAATTGGAGAGAAGCGTGCTGTTCTCCTCGTTTAATCCGCTGGCATTACGCCACATCCACCGGTTGATCCCTGAAGTCCCCATCGGGCTGCTGGCCCTGCCAGGCGCCGCGGGCGCCTGGGCGCGCTCTCCACTGGGGAACTGCATCCCCCACCAGGCGCTGCACCCGGCGATCCAGGATGCACGTCCACCGCTGATTCAGACTCAACACCGGCGCGGGCGGCGCGTCCATGTGTACACCGTCAACAGCCCGCAAGAGATCGCCACGCTGTTCCGCTGGGAGGTCGACGGCATATTCACCGATGACCCCCTGCTGGCCCGCCAGATTCGCGAGGAGAGAGCATGAAGGGCGAATGGAGCGCCGCCGAGATCATGGTGGTCTGCATGGCGCGGCAGGTGCGCGATGGCGAACTGGTGGCGCAGGGGATCGCCACTCCGTTAGTCACTGCTGCTTACTTGCTGGCGCGGCAAACTCACGCGCCGGGATTGTACTTCGCCTCCGCCATCGGGCAGGGGCTTTGCCGCGAACCCGCTCCGCTCGGCGTAGCCGCCATTGAAAGCCTATGGCTGGACAAGGCCCTGACCCACATCGGCTTTGTGCGCGCCGCGGCCGACGTGCTGCCGCAACTACGCCCCAAGGAATTCTTCCGCCCTGGACAGGTTGACACCTGCGGGAATTTCAACAACATCGCCTTTGGACAGGATTACGCCCACCCGCGCCTGCGATTGCCCGGCACCGGCGGCATCCCTGATGTGACCACTTTCATCGACGACATCTACCTGTACGTGCCGCGCCACTCGCGGTTGACTTTTGTGGAACAACTGGATTTCCTCTCCGGGCTGGGACATCACCCTGCACGCCAGCAAGGCTCCGGCCCGCGTTACCTGGTCAGCAACCTGGGGCAATTCGACTTCGCCAACGGGCGCATGCGCCTGGTCAGCTACCACCCCGGAGTCTCGCGCAAACGCATCCAGGCGAAAACCGGCTTTGAGCTGGAAATCGCCCCCGACGTTCACGAAACCCCACCGCCCTCCGCCGAGGAGCTGCATTTACTCCGCACCGAGGTGGATCCCCTGGGGATTCGCGACCTGGAGCTGCTCAGCGGCGCTACCCGCCGCGCCCGATTACGCCAGATTCTTTTGGCCGAACGCCAGGCCAGTTGAGGCGCGGGAGCTCCCGCGCGCAGCAGTCCAACACTGCAACGGGCTTCGCCACCCTGTCGGACTGCTAACCATGGAGAAGAATGAGAATTTTGCTGCGCAGACGAGTCGTCCTGCTGGTATTCCTGTTAGCATTGAGCATGCCGATCGTGCCCGGCTATGCCGCCGCGCCGGATCAACAGGTCACGCCCGAACAACGCGCCCGCGACGTACTCGATCGCATGACGCCAGAGGAACGCGTCGGTCAGCTCTTTCTGATCACCTTCCAGGGGCGCTCTGCCGAGCCAGGCACCCCAATCTACGAACTCATCACC
>WFTY01000249.1 GCA_015485245.1 Anaerolineales bacterium
GTACTGGCGATTCTGCTGATCTTCCTGGTGGGGGGGCTGGTGGTGAGCGTCAAGATCGGCGGCGGCAGCAACTTGCACAATCTGGATGCCTACCTCTCTCTGTTACTGGTTGCGGGGGCATATGTGTTCTTCGGGCGTTTTGCTCCCGATCGCCTGGGCGAGCGCCCGCGGCAGGTCACCTGGCCACAGGCGCTGGCGGCGCTGGCGGTGCCGCTCATCCTGGCGCTGCAATCCGGCGCGCCGTTGGATTTGCCCCCTCGCCCGGTCACCGCGGCTTCGCTGGATGCGCTGCACGCGGTTGTGAATCATGCCGCCCGCCAGAATGGCTCGGTACTGTTCGTCTCCCAACGGCATTTGTTGTATTTTGACCCGATCTTCAACCTGCAGTTGGAGCCGGAGTATGAGAAGGTCTTTTTTATGGAGATGGTGATGGCGCGCGACCCGGTTTATCTGGATGCGTTCTACCGGGCTTTGGAAGCACAGCAATATGCTGCCATTGTATCCGATCAGGTGGTGGGGCGTTACAAAGACCGCGCTGAGCCGTGGTCGGAGGAGCACAATCTTTGGGTGCAGTATGTCGCCCGGCCGCTTCTGTGTTACTATCAGCCGCGCCTGACGTTGCGTCGGGTGCATGTGCAGGTGCTCTACCCCCGCCCTGACGCGCAGGATTGCCCCATCATCAAGGCGAATCGGACGGAGCTGACCGGGCGCGCGCCTTGATCGAGGCGCGTTGCGCTCGAATGTGTTCTGCTGCGACTTAGGATAAATGATAAACAGGCTGAAAACCACAGGCATCTGAGTTTATCTCGATCATCTGTGGTTCAAACGAAAATTGAGAAGCATGCGGATTTTAATCATTAACAGCGAGTATCCACCCATCGGCGGCGGAGCGGGCAATGCTAGCGCCAACCTGGCGAGTCAACTGGCCGCGCTGGGGCAGGAAGTCACGGTGCTCACCGCGCATTTCGCTGATCTGCCAGCAGAAGAGCAGCAGGGCGGCGTGCGCTTGTTGCGGATACGCGCTATGCGTCGGCGGCGCGAACGTTCCAACGCCGTGGAGCAGATCGCTTTCATGCTGTCCAGCACGTTAAAGACTCTGAGGTTGCTGCGCTCCTGGCGGCCGGATGTGATCCTGGCGTTTTTCGGCATCCCCAGCGGGTTGGCGGCCTGGGCGGCTTGCCGAGTGGCCGGTGTGCCCTATCTGGTTTCGCTGCGTGGTGGCGATGTCCCCGGCTTTCGTCCCTATGATTTTGCCCTCTACCATCGTTTGGCGGCGCCGTTAATCCGCGTCATCTGGCGCCAGGCGGCGCATGTCGTCGCCAACAGCGCCGGGTTGAAAGCGCTGGCGCAGGCGTTTGATCCAGTTGTGGATATTCCTGTGATTCCCAACGGTGTAGACTTGCAGCGTTATCAGCCTGCCCGGCGGGTTTGGGAACCTGCCCACCTGCTCCTTGTCGGGCGTTTGGTCCACCAGAAAGGGGTGGATTTGCTGCTGAAGGCGTTGGCTGGACTGGAAGAGCAGCGCTGGTCGTTGACTCTGGTGGGTGACGGCCCGCAGCGCCCTGAGTTACAGGCTTTTGTAGAGGCCCATTGCCTCCAGGAGCGCGTGCGCTTTGCCAGCTGGCTGGAGGGCGAGGCGCTGGTACAGGCGTATCAGCAGGCCAATCTGTTTGTTTTTCCCTCGCGGCATGAGGGTATGCCCAACGCTGTGCTGGAGGCGATGTCCGCCGGACTGCCAGTGATTGCTTCTCGCATCGCCGGGAACGAGGAACTGGTGGTAGATGGCGAGACTGGTTTGCTGGTTCCGCCGGAAGACGCCAACGCCCTGCGGCAGGCATTGGAAACTCTGCTCGGTGATGCCGAATTGCGTCAGCGCATGGGCGTAGCGGGACGGGCGCGTGTTGAAGAACGCTTCTCTTGGCGTCGCTCCGCCGAAGCCTATCTTGCCCTCTTCCCTGTTCCCCAATCCCCAATCTCCAATTCTTGATCTCTATGTGCGGAATCTGCGGTATTCTTTCCCCCGATAAGCGCCCGGTTGATCGGGAGCTGCTCCAGGCCATGAACGCGGCCATCGTTCATCGCGGCCCAGATGGTGAGGGATTCTACACCGCCCCCGGCGTGGGGTTGGCGATGCGCCGTTTGGCGGTGATTGACCTGGACACCGGCGATCAGCCCATCGCTAATGAAGATGAAACCGTGTGGATCGTCTTCAATGGCGAGATTTTCAACTTCCCTGCCCTGCGCGCCGACCTGGAAGCGCGCGGCCACCGCTTTCGCACCCGCACCGATACCGAGTGCATTGTCCATCTTTACGAGGAATACGGCGACGATTGCGTCCATCACCTGCGCGGCCAGTTCGCCTTCGCTCTGTGGGATGCCCGCCGGGAGCGCCTGCTGCTCGCCCGCGACCGCATGGGGCAGAAGCCGCTGTATTACACGCAGCAGGATGGTGTGTTGTACTTCAGTTCTGAGCTTTCCAGCCTGCTGGAAGCCTTGCCCCAGCACCCCTCCATTCACCTCCCGGTGATTGACCTTTACCTCGGTCTGCAATATATTCCGGAGCCGCTCACGCCTTACGAAGGGGTGTACAAGCTTCCCGCGGCGCATTTGTTGACCGTAGACCGCGGACCGCAGACCGCGGGCGACAGACGGTGGTCCGTCGTCCGCCGTCCGCCGTCGCCAAAACGGTACTGGCACCTCGATTACCGCCCCAAGCACGCCGCTCCTGAAGAAGAACTCATCCCCGAACTGCGCCGCCGTTTGCGCTCCGCGGTCGAAATGCGCATGATCAGCGATGTGCCTCTCGGCGCGCACCTCAGCGGTGGAATCGATTCCAGCGTGATCGTGGCGCTGATGGCGCAGGCCAGCAACCGCCCGGTGAAGACCTTTTCGGTAGGTTTCGAGGAGACGGCGTTCTCTGAGCTGCCTTACGCCCGCACCGTGGCTGAGCGTTACGCCACCGAGCACTATGAGTTCACTCTTACCTTTGGCGATATCCCCGCCACATTGGCGAAGCTGGTAGCGCACTTCGGCGAGCCGTTCGCCGATCCCTCGGCGCTGCCGCTGTACCACCTCGCCCGGCTTACCCGTGAGCACGTCACCGTGGCGTTGAATGGGGACGGCGGCGATGAGGCTTTCGCCGGGTATTGGCGCTACTGGCTCGATCCCTGGGCAAACCGCTATGCCAGGTTGCCGGGGTTCCTGGCCCGAAAGTTGATCCCTTCCCTGGCGCGTGCGCTTCCCAATAAGGGCGAGGCGCCGGTGGGGCGCAGCCTCCTCGATGGGATCAAACGCCTGGAGCAGCTTGCCGAAATCGATCCGCGCGCCAGCATTCTGCGCTGGGGTTCATACTTCTCCCCCGCGTGGACGGCGCGCCTGTGGAAGCCGGAGATCACCGCTGAACTGCCGCCCCGCGCTGCCGAGCATCTGCTGGTGGAGCAGTTTGAGAGTGCCCTGGCGGATTCGTTCATGGAGCGCACTTTATACACGGATATTCACACCTATTTGCCGGGGGATTTGCTGGTCAAAGCCGACCGCATGACGATGGCGAACTCATTGGAGGGGCGCTCGCCGTTTCTCGATCACGAGCTGGCGACTTGGGCGGCGCGCCTGCCGGCGAGGATGAAAGTGCGCGGGCGCACCGGCAAGTACCTACTGCGAAAAGCCTTTGCCGATGATCTGCCCCCGCAGATTCAGGCACGCGGCAAGCAAGGGTTTGGTATCCCGTTAGGAGCCTGGTTCCGCGGCCCGTTGGCCGGGTGGGCGCGCCAAACCCTGCTCTCATCAGACGTGCTCGACGAATGGTTTGACGTTGAACCCCGCCGGCAGTTGCTTGATGAACACCTCGCCGGCCGCGCCGACCACGGCAAACGCATCTACGCCCTCGCCGTGCTGGCGTTGTGGGCGATGCACTATACTTGACATGTGTCCTCCTTCGTGACAGAATTCTTAGCCGACCATAGCTCAAGATAGAGTTCACGTTTGGAAAGAAAAGGAAATTATATTTGTGGCTGTAAACCAAGCTAAACAGATGCTTCCGCGTCCTATTTATCATACACGCATCCAACGCTCGCGAGGCTGGTCGGCGCTGCGTCTGAAGGAACTGTGGGCGTTTCGCGATTTGTTCTGGATTCTGGCGATGCGAGATGTGAAACTGCGGTATAAACAGACGGCGCTGGGCGCAACTTGGGTCATCTTGCAGCCGGTTCTCACATCGGGGATATTCGCTGTGGTTTTCGGGGCATTGGCAAAATTACCCTCCGATGATTCGCCCTACATGCTATTCGCCTTTGCTGGGACTCTGCCTTGGATGTTGTTCGCTCAATCCTTGCAGCGGGCGGGGAGCAGCCTGGTGAGCAATCGGGAGATGATTTCCAAAGTATACTTCCCGCGTCTGATCCTACCAATTGCCAGTTCGTTTTCGGTAATGGTGGATTTCCTGGTGGGGCTGGCATCGTTGGTGATTTTGTTGGTGGTGTATCAAGTGCCGCCTACGTTGAACTTGCTTGTGTTGCCGCTTCTTGTCCTGGTCAATTTGCTGATTGCGATAGGTGTTAGCTTTTGGGTGTCATCGTTTAGTGTGCATTATCGGGACTTTATTTATGCTTTGCCATTTTTGATCCAGGCGTGGATGTATGCTTCGCCGGTGGCATATTCCAGTAGCATTGTGCCAGAGCAATGGCGTTTGTTATATGCGTTGAACCCCATGGTAGGTGTGATTGATGGATTCCGTTGGGCGCTGCTGGGACAAGGTGAGCTGTCTTGGCCGTCTGTGGGTA
>WFTY01000250.1 GCA_015485245.1 Anaerolineales bacterium
CGGGCGCGCGTGCCGCAAATGCTGGATGATTTGCGCCTGGCGCACGGTGAGGTGAAAGTCTACGGCACGCCGCGCCGCCTGGTGGTGCATGTGGAAGACCTGGCCCCCCGGCAGGCCGATCTGGAGGAGACGGTGAAAGGGCCGCCCGCGGCGCGCGCCTTCGACGCCGCGGGCAATCCGACGAAAGCGGCGGAGGGGTTTGCCCGTTCAAAGGGAGTCGCCGTCAGCGAACTCGAGGTGCGGGAAGTGGATGGCGGTGAGTACGTGGTCGCTGTGGTGCGCCGAGAGGGCAAACCCGCCGTCGCCGTGCTCACTGACGCCCTGGCGGGCCTGGTGGCCGGGCTGCACTTTGTCAAAACCATGCGCTGGAACAGCAGCAACGCCGCTTTTTCGCGCCCGGTGCGCTGGCTGCTGGCCCTGCACGGCGAACAGGTGATTCCCCTCCAATATGCCGGGCTGACGGCAGGCAACCGCACTCGCGGCCTGCGTTTTGTCGAACCGGAGACCATTGAAGTTGCCTCACCGCAGGCGTATTTCGATGCGCTGCGGGCGCAGGGTATTCTGCTTGACCCCGGAGAGCGCTGCGCTGAGATCGAGCGCCAGATTCACGCCCTGGCGGCGGAGACCGGCGGCGAAATCCTCGATGACCCCGACCTGCTGCTCGAGGTCACTCACCTGGTGGAAGCGCCGAGCGCCGTCCTGGGCGAGTTCGAACCCGGTCACCTGGAGCTGCCGCGCGAGGTGTTGATTTCGGTCATGCGCAAACATCAGCGCTACTTCCCCCTGCAAAAGGATGGGCGTCTGCTGCCGCGCTTCATCACCGTCGCCAACAAGCCTCACCGCGCCGATGCCGATTACAGTCTGATCCGCCGCGGCAACGAGGATGTGATCCGCGCCCGCTTCACCGACGCGGCTTACTTTGTGCGCGAAGACCGCAAGCACAAACTGGAAGATTTCCTCCCCAAACTGGAAAAACTCACCTTCCAGGCTGACCTCGGCTCGATGTTGGACAAAACCCGGCGCATCGAACGCCTGACTGCTGTGCTTGCTCCGCAGGTGGGGTTAACGCCGGATGAACAACAGACCGCCTTGCGCGCTGCTCAACTGTGCAAGGCTGACCTGGCCACACAGATGGTGGTGGAGATGACCTCATTGCAAGGGGTGATGGGTCGCGAATACGCTTTGCACTCCGGTGAAAGCGAGGCTGTGGCTGTGGCGATCTTTGAGCACTACCTGCCCCGCTCGGCGGATGATGCCGCGCCGACGACCAAGCCTGGCCTGCTCGTCGGCCTGGCTGACCGGCTGGATTCGCTTGTCGGCCTGTTCGCCGTAGGGCTGGTTCCCACGGGGAATAAAGACCCCTTCGCCCTGCGCCGCGCGGCCCTCGGCCTGGTGGGCAACCTGATTGTCTGGAGCATGCCCTTTGACCTGCGCGCTGCGGTGGAGGCTGCTGCCGAGAATTTACCGCTAAAGGCAGACCAGGAAGCCCAGCAGAACTGCCTGACCTTCATCGCTGAACGCCTGCGCAACATCTTCCTGGATCAAGGCTATCCCCATGACGTGGTGGATGCCATAATCGCCGCCCAGGGGCACGACCCGGCCCGCGCCGCTGTAGCGGTGGAACAGCTCAGCCAATGGGTGAAGCGGAAGGACTGGGAAACGATTTTGCCAGCCTATGCACGTTGTGTGCGGATTACCCGTACTGTGGATGGCGGTCAGCGGTCAACGGTCAATCCTGAGCTATTTGAACATGATTCCGAACGCGCCTTGTGGGATGCGCTGCAGACCGCTGAGGCTGCGGAACGTGCTCCCGGATCGGTGGATGATTTCCTCAACGCGCTTGTAGCGATGATCCCGGCGATTGACCGTTTCTTTGAAGATGTGCTGGTGATGGCGGAGGACGAGGCGGTGCGGGAAAATCGCCTGGCGTTGTTGCGCGGCATCGCAGCCCTGGCGGATGGCGTGGCGGATATGAGCCGCTTAGAAGGGTTTTAATTGAGAGCCTATCCGAGGATAGTTGATCGAACGAGTTTATTGTGCGTCGGTTTACTGGCACTGTGTGTTGGCGCAAGGGCCGAGGCAGGTACTGGAGTGGAAAGGAAGAATCGATGTCGTCGTTACAGCAG
>WFTY01000251.1 GCA_015485245.1 Anaerolineales bacterium
CGCGGCGTGGAGGTCATCCTGGCGCTGGCGGCGCGCCTGCCAGCGTTTCACTTCCTGCTGATGGGCGGCGAGCCGGACGACGTGGCGCGCCTGCGGGAACGAGTCGCCGCCGAGGGGCTGGCTAACCTGACCCTGACCGGCTTCATCCCCAACGCCGAACTGCCGCGCTATCAGGCCGCCTGCGACGTGCTGCTGATGCCCTACCAGCGCCGCGTGGCGGCCTCCTCCGGCGGCGACATCGCCCGCTACCTCAGCCCGATGAAACTGTTTGAGTATTTAGCCTGCGGGAGGGCGATTCTCTCCAGTGACCTGCCGGTGCTGCGCGAGGTGCTGAACGAGGAAAACGCCCTGCTGCTCCCTCCGGAGGACGTGGACGCCTGGGTCGTGGCCCTGCGCGCTTTGCAAAGCGACGAATCCCGCCGCCGGGCGCTGGGGCAGCGCGCGCGCGAGGACGCCCGGCGCTACACCTGGGAGGCCCGTGCTGAACGCGTTTTGAATCCCCGATTGGGCACGGAGGCGTAATCGTCCTGGACGACAGATCGGCGTCTGTTGTCCGCGATCTTTTTGTGCTATGAATACGCTTTTTTCTGTCAATATTCTCCTCTCTCTGCTGCTGGGAGCCCTCCTGTTGTGGAGCGGCTGGCGGTTGATGCGCCGCGAGAACCCCCCGCGCTGGCTGTTCAACCTGTTGATAGGAGCCGCGCTGCTGCGGCTGGCTGCCGCCGTCTTCTGGGCGCTGGCGCTGCCCGCCTGGGGCTACGGCAACCCCGCCGAACTCGCCGGGTATGTGATGGGCGACGCCTACGAGCGCGATGCCGCCGCCTGGGAGCTGGCAAGTTCGGATCAGCCGTTGAGCAACGCCTTCCGCGCTTATCAGGCGGTCGATCAGTACGGCGGTTTGCTTTACTTGAGCGCGGCAGTTTACCGCTATCTGGGGGGAGCGGCGCATCAGCCTCTGATGATGGCTGCGCTGGCTGCGGCCTTCTCCGCCTTGAGCGTGATCTTCGCCTGGGGCTTCACGCGCTGCCTGTGGGGGGATTCCGCCGCCCGAACAGCGGCCTGGATTGTGGCCATCTATCCGGAAGCGGTGCTGCTGGGCAGCTCGCAGATGCGCGAAGCCTTCACCATGACGCTGGCGGCGGCGGCCTTCTATGCTTTGGCCTGGGCCTGGAGGAGGCACAGCGTAAAAGGCGGCTTGCTGACCCTGGCAGTGTTGCTGTTGAGCGTTCCGCTTTCCCCCACCTTTGCCATGCTGCTGGCTGTGGTGTTGGCGCTGCTCTCGCTGGCCCTGGTGGCGCCTCGCGGCTGGCGGAGCCTGGCGCTGTTGGGTGGGTTGGGGTTCGTCGCTATTGCCGGGTTGGTCTTCTTTAGCCTGCAAATCGGTTTGGGTGTGGCTGGCGGGCCGCTGGGCGCGTTGGTGCACTGGGTAGAGCGCACCCGCGTCTGGCAGGAGATCCTCACTCGTCAGGCTTCTGGCTGGATGGCGAAGGTGTTCGCCAACACGCCGCTGGCGCTGCACGGCTGGATTGTGGTGGGATACGGCGTGTTACAGCCCTTTTTGCCCGCCGCGTTGATTGCCAGCGGCAACCTGTTGTGGCGAGGGATCGCCATCTGGCGTTCGCTGGGATGGATCGCCTTGTTGCCGCTTTTGCTATACGCGCCTCTGCGGGCGGCGCGTCGCCCGCGCGACCGCGTGGCGCTGTTGGGGAGCCTGGCCTGCTGGGGAGTGATTCTGGTTGGGGTGCTGCGCGCCGGCGGCGATCAATGGGATAACCCCCGCTATCGCGTGGCGTTCATCGCCTTGCAGGCCGCCCTGGTCGGTTGGGCCTGGACGCAACAGCGCCGCGCCCCCGACGCGAGTTTGCGGCGGGTGCTGATTTCCGCTGCTCTGGTGCTGGCCTGGTTCGTGCCCTGGTATCTCCGTCGCTACACGCCGCTGGATTGGGCCGTAGTGGATGTGTTCAAAACCCTCGGACTGGGGTTCGCCAGCGCGGTTTTATATTGGATTTGGGACTGGGCGCGCTTGACCGGCGTTGATTAGCCAGTATAATTCAGTTTCTGAATTATACTCACCAAGACTTCCGAAGTCTTGGTGAGAAGAAGGATCGCAAGGAGAGAGATGACATGCCTACGGCCTTGATTTCCGGCATCACCGGCCAGGATGGCTCGTACCTGGCCGAGTTTTTATTAGCGAAGGGATACCGCGTTTTGGGGATGGTGCGCCGTTCCAGCACGGTGACGTTTGGGCGCATTGAACACATTCAGGATAAGATTGAAATTGTGCAGGGCGACCTCCATGATCAGGGTTCGCTGGTCGCCATTATGGAGGAGTATAAGCCGAATGAGGTTTACAACCTGGCGGCGCAATCGTTTGTGCCCACCTCGTGGAATCAGCCGGTGCTGACCGGCGAAGTGACCGCCCTGGGGGTGGCGCGCATGCTGGAGGCCATCCGCCTGGCGCATCCCGAGGCACGTTTCTATCAGGCTTCTTCCAGCGAGATGTTCGGCAAGGTGCGCGAAGTTCCTCAAAAGGAGAGCACGCCGTTTTATCCGCGCAGCCCTTACGGGGTCGCAAAGGTCTACGGGCACTGGATCACCGTCAATTACAGGGAGTCCCACGACATTTTTGCCTGTTCCGGGATTTTGTTCAACCACGAGAGTCCCCGCCGCGGGCTGGAGTTCGTCACCCGCAAGATCACCCACGGGGTGGCGCGCATCAAGCTGGGGCTGGCCGATGAGCTGCGTCTGGGTAACCTGGAGGCGCGCCGCGATTGGGGCTTCGCCGGTGATTATGTTGAAGCCATGTGGCTGATGCTGCAACAGGATGAGCCGGATGATTACGTGGTCTGCACCGGCGAGACGCACTCGGTGCGCGAGTTCTGCGAAGC
>WFTY01000252.1 GCA_015485245.1 Anaerolineales bacterium
GCCGTAAAACCTATCCGCGGGGCATCGGCGCCATCGACCCCGCCCTGAGCCAAATCATCCAGCGTCTCCTGGAAGATGATCCTCGCCTGGGGCCTGTTCCCTTCCGTCCTTCGCCGCGTGCGATCTTTCGTCTGGGACGTTTTCTCATCCCCTTTCTGGGGCGAATCAGCGGTGTGATGCTGCGCCCGGAGCGCGCCGCCCGCCGCACGCTGGAAGCCTTCGACGCCGCCATCGCCGCGGCGCGCCATAACCTGCAGCCTCGCGGCGATATCTGGGAAAAATTCGCAACCCGGATGACCCTGTTCGACCTGGCCGGGCGCATCTTCCCCGAATTCGTGATCCCCAGAGGCATCCCGCCGATTGTGGCCGGGATGGCCGCCTTCTTTGGGGTGCTGGCGCGCTTCGCCGGAGAAGCCGCCGAGGCCCGCGGCGAGGAGCGCCTGCGCCGCCTGCATCTGGAAATCGCCCGCGGCCTGCCAAACAATGTCACCACAGAGATGGATTTAGATCTCTGGCGGAAAGCCCAGGCGCTGCGGGGAGACCCGGAAGCCGCCCGCGTTTTCGCCGGGACGCCCGCGCTCGCGCTGGCGGATGCTTACCTGCAAGGCGCATTGCCGCCCGTTGCCCAACGCGCGCTGGATGAATTTCTGGAGAAATACGGCGCCCGCGGCGTGGGAGAAATCGACCTGGGACGCCCGCGCTGGCGCGAAGACCCCGCGCACGTCATCCAGACCCTGCAAAGTTACCTGGGCATCACCGAGCCTGACCAGGCCCCCGACGCGGTCTTTGCGCGCGGCGCGCAGGCCGCGAAGCGGGCAGTGGATGAACTGGCTGCCGCGACGCGCTCGCTCCCCGGCGGCTGGCTGAAATCCCATCTGGTGCGCGGCGCGGCGCGGCGTTACCGCGCCCTGGGCGGGCTGCGCGAGGCGCCCAAATTCTTCGCCATCCGCATGATGGGGCTGTTGCGGGAAGGGCTGCTCGCCAGTGGGCGGGACTTCGTGGAGGCCGGGCTGCTGGAACAGGAAGACGATCTCTTCTTCCTGCACATCGCCGAGTTGGAAGAGGCCGCTGCGCGCCGCGAGTTTTCTGGTCTATTGAGAAAGCGCATCGCCGCACGCCGCGCCCTGCGAGCGCGCGAGATGCGCCGCAAACAAATCCCCCGCCTGCTGCTCAGCGACGGCACGGCTTTCTATGAGGGTGTGGCCGCCCCCGAGGGAGAAAGCGACGCCCTCATCGGTGACCCGGTCTCCCCCGGCGTGGCCGAGGGCACGGTGCGCGTGGTCTTCGACCCGCACGAGACGCAGTTGCAGCCCGGCGAAATCCTGGTCTGTCCCGGCACCGACCCGGCCTGGACGCCGCTCTTCCTGTACGCTGGGGGGCTGGTCATGGAAGTCGGCGGGATGATGACCCACGGCTCGGTGGTGGCGCGTGAATATGGCATCCCCGCGGTGGTGGGCGTGCATCGAGCCACCGAGCGGCTGAAGACCGGCCAGCGCGTGCGTGTGGACGGCTCAAGCGGAAGAATTGATATTCTTTAAAGGCTCACGCGAGATTCACAAAGTTTGCCGAGTTTTCAACCTTTTCTGCACCGCTGATCGCGAATGAATCGGCCCAGGAGACAGGGACGTTGGCCTCTACACCATTCATGGCCAGGGCGAGCAGTTCTTCCGCGCTGAGGTGATCCAGGCCCAGGTTCTCCAACGTGCGCCCGGTCTGCCAGTAATCCACCTGATTGGCGATGATCGCCAGACGGATCAGGCTCTCCATGCCGCGCACCGAGACGCCGTAGCGCCGCCCCAGCGAGGCGATGGGCACCAGGCTCATGGGCACGTCCTCGTGGATGTAACGGTGATCCAGCGTCTGCGGGGCTTTGATGCCGCGGTAGCCCACCTGGTTGTGGATCGCCATGTGCAGGTTATCGCCCTTGGCGTTGTAAGCCAGTTTGAGCCACCGGCGCGCCGAAATGGCCTTCACGCCCAAGGCTTCGGCCACGCGCACGCGCTCGCGATCAATGGCC
>WFTY01000253.1 GCA_015485245.1 Anaerolineales bacterium
GGTGTGCACCGTGCTCAGGCTGATGACCAGCTTCTCGGCGATCTCTTTGTTGGAATAGCCATCCACCAACAACTGCAAAATCTCGTTCTCCCGCTCGCTCAAACGAGGGTGGATCATCTGCTTCCCCCCCACTCGTTTGAGGTAGTCATTCACCAGTTTTCGCGCCATCGTGGGGTAGAGGAAGACCTCCCCGCGCGCCGCCACCCGCACGGCATGGATCAAATCCGACGGCTCAGCCCCTTTGAGCAAATAACCGGAAGCGCCCTGGCGCAACATGGCAAAAAAGTGCTCTTCGGAACGGTGCATGGTGAGGATGACAATGTGCACTTCCGGCCAACGGGATTTGATCTCCCGTGTGGCTTCCAGACCATCCATCACCGGCATGGCGATATCCATCAACACCACATTGGGGTGTTGCTCCGCAGTGAGGGCAATCGCCTGTTCTCCATCAGCCGCCTCGCCGACAACTTCAATATCCAATTCGGCTTCAAGCAACATGCGCACCCCTGAACGGACAATGGTATGGTCATCGACGATCAACACGCGGATTTTCTCACTCATCATGGCCCTTTCAAGTGACAGCCCTACCATCCAAAGCGCAGCAGGCTATACGTCCAGGGGGATCGAAATGAAGACGCGCGTCCCCTGGCCGTAGTCCGATTCCACTCTCAGCTCCCCCCCAAATTGAGCCACGCGCTCGCGCATCCCCGCCAGTCCCAACCCGCGCGGCTGGCCGACGCGATGGTGTATTTCCTGCGGACGAAAACCGCGCCCATCATCCTCAACGTACCCTTCAAAAGCGTCCTCCAGCCGCCGCAGCGTGAAACGCACCTTGCGGGCGCTGGCGTGGCGGATGACGTTGCTCAGCGCCTCCTGGAACAGGCGGTAGATGGCGATTTCCATCTCCGCCGGGAGGCGGCCATGGTACTCCTCGGCGTTCATTTCAAAGTTAATGCGCGTATTGCTCAAAGCACGCTCAGCCAGCGTCCGCAGGGCAGCAGGCAGCCCCAAATCATCCAGCGCCGCGGGGCGCAGGTCAAAAATCAAACTGTACATACTATCTGTGGCCGCGGCCACCAACGCCTGAATGCGCCCCACCTGTTCACGCGCTGTTCGAGCTTCGGCCGGCAAGCGACGTTGCAGAACCTCCAGTTGCAGCGCTAACCCACTGAGCGACTGGCCAACTTCGTCATGGATCTCGCGCGCCAAACGCTGACGTTCGTCCTCCTGCGCGGTGATCAAACGGCTCAATAATTCGCCGCGCAAAGCGCTTTGCTGCTGCAGATGCTCCGAAAGAGCCTGGTTGGCCGCCTCCTCCTGCGCCACCTGTTGCCCCATCTCGTTAAACGCTTCGGCCAACTGGCCAATCTCATCCGGCTCGTCCACTGGCAAGCGCAGGTTGTGCCGGCCGCGTCCAAACCCCGCCAGCGCATCGGTCAGCGTCTGGATGCGCGCCAACACCATACGCCGCAGCGCCAGGTTGACCACCACCACGGCGATCACCACCATTGCCGCCAACCACGCCAGGTTCTCCCACAAATCCATCCGCAAGGACGTCTCCAGGGAAGCCATCGGCGCATCCGTGAGCAGCAAGGCCAACAGTTCACCGTCATCCCGGTGACATTCAACACATCCGGCGCTGTTCTCCATCGGCACCATGCTGCGAAACACGCGTTGCCCCTCCACGGTAACGACCACACTGGAAGGTCGCTCCGCCGCGGGCAAATTATGGCAAACGCGGCAATCGGGGTGTTGATTGGACAACTCCACCCCCACATCAACGCCCCCCGGCGCAAAGATGACCTTCCCCTGCGTGTTGAGCAAATAAAGCACGCGGAATTCCCCCGTGCTGTCAATGGCGTCCAGCAAGGCTTGCAGCGCTTCGAAGTGCGAGGACATGATCTCATACCGCAGGCTGGCTTCAGCAACCTGACTGGCGTTGGCGGAGAACAGCGCCGCGTTCTCCAGCACCGTTTTTCGATGGCGGATTAGCTGGACGATCGAAATGCCCCCCAGCAACAGCAACAAAGGAAGCAACACCCCCAATGTGACGCGCACGCGCAGGCTGGCGCGCAGTGGACTGACCGAAGGAGGGGGCTGGTGATACACAATCAAATCCGTGCCAGACCTGTGAGATCTTTTGGCGATCTCACAGGCCTGGCTTCACCCCACCCCTGCAACGGCTCACTCTACCTCAAGGTAATGAAGCGCGGGCGTGGGGTAAGCGTAAACCTCAATTTCTGTTTCTATCTTAGCAGTCTGCGAGATCCAACGCAAGACAAGCGCCACCACAATCACATGG
>WFTY01000254.1 GCA_015485245.1 Anaerolineales bacterium
CTTTTTCGCCAGTTGGAGTTCCGTTCACTGCTCAAACGGTTGAATCATTTGAAGTCTCGTCATCTGCATACCGCCGGGCGAGGTGGGGAACAGCTTTCTCTGTTTGCCGGGGCTGTGCCGACCCCCGCGGCGGCGAAAGCGGATGGCCTGGATGTTCAGGTGATTGACACCGCGGAGGCGCTGGAGAAGCTGGTCGCCGTGCTTTTGCAGGCCGAGGTGATTGCCGTGGACACCGAAACCACCTCCACCGATCAAATGCGGGCGGAGCTGGTGGGGATTTCTCTGGCTGTGGACGAGCGCCGGGGGTATTACGTCCCCGTGGGACATCGCCGCGGGCAGCAACTTCCCTTGCAGGCTGTGCTTACCGCCCTGCGTCCCCCGTTGGCCGAGGCGCGCATCCCCAAGGCCGGACACAACATCAAGTACGATTATGTGGTGCTGGCGCGCTATGGCCTGGAGATCAGCCCGCTGGGATTCGACACCATGATCGCGGAGTGGCTGACGAACCCCGACTCGCGCAACTTAGGGTTGAAGAACCTGGCCTGGGTTCGCCTGGGGCGGGAGATGACCGGGATCGATGCCCTGATCGGCAAGGGGAAGAAGCAAATCAGTATGGCCGAGGTGAGCATCGAGGAAGCGGCGCGCTACGCCGCCGATGACGCCGTTGTGGTTTTACAGTTGATACCACAGTTACAGGATGCTCTGGACGGGGCCGGCGCAACTCCCTTGTTTGAGGAGATAGAAATGCCTTTGATCCCTGTGCTGGCGGCAATGGAGATGAACGGCATTGCCCTCGACATGGATTTCCTCGAACGCATGTCGGCTGAGTTGCTGGAGCGGATGCGGACGATTGAAGAGCAAATTTACCAGGCTGTAGGGGGGACGTTCAATTTGAACTCCCCAAAGCAGCTTTCGGAGGCATTGTTCGATCGCCTGAAGCTCAGGCCGCCGGCGGGGATCCGCCGCACCTCCAGTGGATACTTCTCCACGGCGGCAGGCGTGCTGGAGACGCTCCGTGACCAGCATCCGGTGATTCAGTGGGTGTTGGAGTACCGGGAGCTTTCCAAGCTGCGTTCCACTTATGTGGAGGCTTTGCCGCAGCAGGTCAACCCGCATACCGGGAGGGTGCATACCTCGTATAATCAGGCTGGTTCGCGCACCGGACGGATTGCCTCCTCGGATCCTAACTTGCAGAACATCCCTATTCGCACGGAGTTGGGGCGGCGGGTGCGGCAGGCGTTCATCGCTGCGCCGGGCAACCAGTTGCTGGCCGTGGATTACTCTCAGGTAGAATTGCGCATTGTGGCGCACATGTCGGGTGATAAGGCCATGCTGGAGGCCTTCCGCCGCGGGCAAGATATTCACGCCACCACCGCCGCAGCGGTGTTCGGCGTTCCGCTGGAGGAGGTCACCCCAACTCAGCGTCGCCACGCCAAGGCGATTAACTTCGGCCTGATCTATGGGATGAGCCCCTTTGGCTTAACCCGCTCAACCGATCTGACGCTGGCCGAGGCCGAGAATTTTGTGCAGGCGTATTTTCAGAAGTTTCCTGGGGTGAAACGCTATCTGGACGACATCCGAAAGCAGGCTGCTGAACAGGGCTATGTGGAAACGCTGCTGGGACGCAGGCGCTATTTCCCCGGCCTGCGCGACGCCCAGGGGCGGCAACAGCGGGAGCGGGAGGAGCGCGAAGCGATCAACGCCCCTATTCAGGGGACGGCGGCAGATATTATGAAGATTGCCATGCTCCGCGTGGCGTCGGTGCTGCGAGAGAGCGGTTTGCATGCCAGGATGTTGTTGCAGGTACACGATGAATTGGTGTTAGAATGTCCGCAGGCGGAGATCGAGGCCACGGCGGCAGCCGTGCGTTCGGCGATGGAGAGCGCCTATCCGCTGGATGTGCCGCTTTCGACCGAGGCGCGCGTGGGGAAGAATTGGGGTGCCCTGCGCCCACTGGAGACCAAACCTTAAGCCTTCACCGACATTGATGAGACGGGTAGTGTGATGGACGCGCAGGAACAACGTTATAAGCAAGCCATGAATCTGGGGCATTCCGCCGCCTGGGAGCAGGCCTGGGATCGCGCCGCGGCATTATATGGCAAGGCGCTGGAAGCCCGACCGGATGACCCCAGGGCGCTGTGCAACCTGGCGCTGGCTTTCCTGAATATGGGGGAAGTGGAGAAATCGCTGCGTTATTATTTGCGCGCCGTAGAAGTCGCCCCGACAGACCCGGTGCCTTTGGAGAAGGCGGCGATGTTGTATGAAAACATGGGGCAGCCTCGCCGGGCGGTCACCATGTCGATGCGCGCCGCGGAGATCTACCTCAAAGAGAAGGATGTTGAAAAGGCAATTGAGAACTGGTCGCGGGCGGTTTCAATTGATCCGGAGAACCTGCAGGCACATAGCCGCCTGGCGGTGGTGTTCGAGCGCTTGGGGCGCAAAGCGCAGGCGGCGCGCGAATATCTGCATATCGCCAGCCTGTTGCAACACGCCGGGAAGAAAGAAAAGGCCTTTGATGCTGTGCAACGCGCGCTGAACATTGATCCTCAGCACCAGGAGGCTCAACAGGCGCTGGCGATGTTGCGTGCGGGAACGTTGTTGCCCAAACCTTCCCGCCCTCAGGGAGGAACCGGCCCATTCAAGAAACTCTCTGTGAGCAAAAAGACTCGTCCACAGGAGGAAACCCAACGTCAGAAAGACAGCGAGCTTGATCCCGTGGAAGAGGCTCAACAGGCCGCTCTCTCTGGTTTGGCGAAGCTGTTCTTTGAGCAGTCCAGCGAGCCGCAGCCGGTTGCCGCGGAGCGATCGGGGTTGCAGGCCATGCTGCGGGGCACCAGTCCGATGTTTTCAAAGAACGCTGATCGTACGAAGATTGTGCTTCATCTGGGTGTGGCGGTGGATTTGTTCACCAAAGGGGACATCCTTCAGGCGGGCGAGGAGTTGAAGGGGGCGATCAACGCCGGGCTGGACGCGCCCGCGGCGTATTTCAGTCTGGGTTATATTCAGGCAAAGGAAGAACGCCTGGAGAGCGCGGTGCGCTCGTTGCAAAAAGCTGCCGGGCATGCCCGCTTTGCGCTCGGCGC
>WFTY01000255.1 GCA_015485245.1 Anaerolineales bacterium
AGGTACAGTTCGGCAAGCTGCGTCGCGAGGCGTTGCGCTCAATGGCGGAGCGCATCGGCATCCCGGAGATGACCAGCTTTGTGGCGGCGATCATTCAGAGCGAACAGTTGGGCGTCAGCATGGGCAAAGTGTTGCGCATTCAGGCCGATCAGATGCGTATCCGGCGTCGTCAGATTGCCGAAGAGAAAGCGCAAAAGGCGCCGATTAAGATGCTCTTTCCTATGGGGCTGCTGATCTTCCCCGCCTTGATGGTGATTCTGCTGGGGCCGGCGGCGGTACAGTTGATGCGCTCCACTTTGGGAGGCGTTCTTTTCTAAAAAGCGAACAGGCATGTTGCGCTACCAGGTTTATCATTGGGCATGGTTGGCGCTGGACTGGTTGTTCCCGCCGGTATGTGGGGGGTGCGGTGAACCAGGGGCGCGCTGGTGTGAGGGGTGCAGGCAGCGCGTTCAACGGATTGAACCCCCAATATGCGAACATTGTGGACAGGAAGTCAGCCAGGGGGCGGTTTGTGCGCGCTGTCAATCCGCACCGCCGGCGGCCACGACGGTGCGCTCGTGGGCGGTGTTCGCCGGGCCGTTGCGTCAGGCGTTGCACCGGGTCAAATACCGCCGTGATCTGGCCCTGGCTGAAGCGCTGGTGGCGGATTGCGAACCCTTTGTCCGCTCCCTGGGTTGGGATGTGGACATCGTCGCTCCGGTTCCAATGAGTAGGGGACGTTTGAAGGAGCGGGGTTACAATCAGGCGGCGCTGCTTGCCAGGCCGCTGGCGTTGAGATTGAACATCCCATATCAGCCGCAGTTGTTGCGGCGCGTGCGCGACACGCGCTCCCAGGTAGGGTTAAACCGTGCGGAACGGCGTCAAAATGTCGCCCGCGCTTTTGAGGCAGCCGCCTCTCGCGCCTCCGGAAGAGCGGTGCTCCTTGTGGATGACGTGGCTACCAGCGGGGCGACGCTGGACGCCTGTGCTCAGGCGTTATGGCGCGCCGGCGCGCGCTCGGTTTTTGGGTTCACGCTGGCCAGGGCCGCGCTTGATCCGTGATGATTCACACAAATGGCAGTGGTGCTGGTACAATTAGGCGAATGGAGGTAACTATGACCATTGAAGTCAGTATTTTTGCTCGCGACCTGAAAATGACCGATCGCATTCAAGAATATGTCGAAAAGAAGGTCTCGAAACTCGATCGGTATCTCAATAACATCAATGAAGCCCGCGTCGATCTGGCTTATGTTAAATCCGCGCGCGATGCCAGCGACCGCTATGTCGCTCAGATCACCATCCGGGGCAAGGGCTTCATCCTGCGCGCCGAAGAGCGCGCTGATGATATTTTTACCGCCCTGGATATGGCCCTGCCAAAGATTCAGCGTCGTATTCGGCGCTTCAAAGGGAAGCGCTTCCAGGCGCGCACAGAGGCTGTGGATGATGTTTTCCTGGACGAACTGCCGGAAGAGGATTTGGAAGAAGAAAGCTATGAGATCGTGCGTCGCAAGCACTTCATCCTGACCCCTATGGATGATCGCGAAGCGATTGAGCAAATGGAGCTCCTGGGTCATGAAAACTTCTTCATTTTCCTGAACGCGGAAACCGGACAGATTAACGTGCTTTATCGTCGTCGCGATGGCCGCTATGGTGTGATTGAACCTGAAATTGCCTGAACAACAACTTCACCGTATTGCGCAAATCTATCGCCACAACCGGTTGCAGACGCTGCAGCCGGTTGTTTTGCTTTGTGTCGATCCGCAAACTCAACCGGCGGCACAATTCTCGGATAGGTTCCTGTTTGATGAGAGGGGGTCAGCTTTCCAGTGCTTGCTGGATGGCTTTGCAGGTGGCGTGAAGGTAGTAAAACTCACCGCGGGGCGGGATCAGCTCAAGGAGTTCGACGATCTCGAATTGCTGCTCTCCCATCGTGAGCACGTCGCCCACTTTAGGTTTGTGATCCAGGTTGATAATTCCCCCAGGGTGTGTGCCCTCGACTACCACATAGCTGATTTTGTATACGGCCATGGTTTACCTATAACTGGGCAATCAGGTTGAGATGACGCAGTTTGAAGGAAAGGTCAGCAGCCAGGTTGCGCATTACCAGGTAGCCAATTTTGGTGTTGCGCTCACACAGGGCGAGAAAATCCGTGTTGCGGATGACCTGCACCTCGGTGGCTTCCTCGTTGGCGCTCACCGTAGCGGAGCGCACTCCCTGGTCGATCAGCGCCATTTCGCCGATGACCTGACCCTCTCCCAGATGGACGACGGTGCGTGGCGTGGGTGAGTTGCTGGCCAGTATCACAGCCGCCGACCCGCGCGTAATGATGAAAAACTCCTCCCCCGGACTGCCTTCGCGCATGAGTTCTTCCCCTTTGTGTAACTGGCGTGCTGAACACAGCGCCGCAATCTGCTTGAGTTCATCTGGAGAGAGGCCTCTGAAGATTTCGACGTTCGGCAGTATCTCGTGCAATTCCATTCAATCTTCTCCTGCGATGACCATAGGTCTATTGTAGCGTGCTTTAACCCCAAACGCAACTGTGCCTTGACGCCCCAGAGGCGGCGCGGTATGTTTGCTGATGAAATTCTGCCGCTGGCGGTGATTTAGCGGCGGCAGTTCGATAGGCCTGAACCGATGGAGAGGGACGTGGAATGACAAAGGATATCGTGGTGGCTCTGGGCGGGGGTGGGGCGAAGGGGAACGCTCATATCGGCGTGTTGAAGGTGCTGGAGCGCGAGGGCTTCTGCATCCGCGCCATCGCCGGGACGAGCGCGGGAGGGATGGCCGCGGCGGTGTACGCGGCCGGGTACCACCCGGAGGAGATTGAAGCGCACATGGCGCAGGTTGACCAGGGGCACCTCTTTGGCGCGCGCCCGGATGGGCCGGGGTTGCTGGGTATCCAGGGCGTGCTCGATGCGCTCTTGCCACTGCTGGGCGAGCGCACCTTCGATGAGCTGCGCATCCCCCTCGCGCTCACCGCAGTAGATTTGCACACCGGTCAGGAGGTCGTCCTGCGGGAGGGGCGTGTGCTGGATGCGGTGATGGCGACGATCGCCATCCCGGGTATCTTTCCGCCGAAGAAGTGGGGAGATCACCTGTTGATTGACGGCGGTGTGATGGACCCGGTGCCTGTCAGCCTGGCGCGGGAAATTGCTCCCCAGCGCGGGTTGCCGGTGGTGGCCGTGGTGCTCTCGCCCTCGCTGGAGAAGCGCCGTACGCTGCCAACACCCGGCTTTGGGGCGACCGTGCCGCTGCTCAAGCGCATTGCGCGTTTGCGCGTGGCCCAGGCGTTCGACATTTTTCTGCGTTCGGTGGACATCAGCATCATCGGCGTGACGGAGATGCGTTTGCAACTGGATCGCCCGGAAGTGGTCATCCGGCCGAGCGTTGGGCATGTTGGTTATCTGGAACGCGTGAACGTTGCGGAGGTGATCAAACTGGGAGAGCAGGCTGCCGAGGCGGCGCTGCCGCAGATTCAACAGGCGCTGCACTGGAGCCGCCGCCTGGCGCGCCGTTTGGGAGGGCACTTCCAATGAGCCGCGATTTGCGCCGTTACGCCCGCCAGACGCATTTGCGCTCTTTGATCGGCTTCGTTTTGCTGCTCTTGCTGGTGGGGGATGGGCTGATTTATTTGTTCTACGGGCGCGGGGCGGCGGTGATGGGCTTGCTTTGCCTGGGGGCGGGGCTGGCTCCACT
>WFTY01000256.1 GCA_015485245.1 Anaerolineales bacterium
AGAATGAACAGGATGATGACGATGGTGCTCGCCAGGGAGAGCGTATCGCGCGCCACGATGCGCGCGATCTGTTTGAGCGGGTGTTCGCTTTGGATAGCTGTTTCGTCGGTTGTGGTAATGGTTGTGACAGTCATGGCAACCCTAACTCAAACTGATGCGTGGATCAATCCAGGCTTGCAACAAATCCACAATGAGGTTGATGATGATGTAGCCCACTGCCCCGAACAGGGTGATGCCCATGATGGCGGGGTAATCCAGGTTCAGCAGGGAGTGGACGGTGAACTGCCCCAGCCCCGGCCAGTTGAAAATCACCTCTACGAAGAACGCGCCGGTGAGGCTGTAGGCGATGGTCAGCCCGATGACCGTCAGTGTGGGGCTGATGGCGTTCTTCAACGCCAGGGTGTAGGTGATCAATCTCTTTGGTAGCCCGTAGGCGTTGGCGGTGCGGATGTAATCCTGCCCCATCGTCTCGATCATGGCCGCGCGGGTCATGCGGGCAATCAGCCCCATCGCGTACGCGCCCAGCGTGATGGCAGGCAAAATCAGGTGTAGGGCCACATCCTTGAAAGCGACCCAGTTCTGGGTTAGGACGGTGTCAATCAGGTAAAAGCCGGTGATGGGGTCAATGGGATTGGTGAACCGCAAATCCGAATCCACCCGTCCGGAGAGCGGCAGCCACCCCAGATAGCGGAAAAAGAGGATCTGGAGCAACAGGCCCAGCCAGAAGGCGGGCATCGAAATCCCAAAGATAGAGCTCGTCCGCACGGCGACATCCAGGGAGTTCCCCTGCCAGCGGGCGCTCCACACCCCCAGGGGAATCCCGACGATGACGGCCAGCGTCATGGCGACGAACAGCAGTTCCAGGGTGGCGGGCAGGCGGTCAACGATCTCCTGGCTGACAGGGCGTTTGGTGGCGATGGAGTTGCCAAAATCGCCGTGCAGCACGTCTTGCATGTAAATCAGGTACTGCACGACCAGCGGCTTGTCCAGGCCGAGTTCCTTCGTTACCCGGTCGATATCCTCCTGGCGGGCGCGCGGCCCGATGTAGAGCGCCGCCGGGTTGGATGGCACGACGCGGGTCAGCGTGAAGGTGATGATGGATACGCCGATGAGCACGATGATCGAGGTGAACAACCGGCGGATGAAGAATTCGAGTTTCTGCATGAGGGGTTTCCGAATCCTTGTTGTAGAGCGGGCACGACGGGGTGGTCATCCCCATTGTACAACCAGGGTTCCCAAACCTGCGAGGATTTTCACCGATGTATGGTTTGATTTCTAGAGAAAGAGGCCGAGAGAAGGGTGCCTCCCGGCCTCTTTCGGGGAGTTCTGCGGGGGAGGAGCTGGACGCAGGGGGATATGCGCCCCGCATCCAGCCCTGGCATGCTTACTGCGCTGAACTCAGTTCGTAGAAGAAGTAATGCACGAAGGGGTAGTTGAGATTGTACTGGAAGCCCTCGATGTAGTTCGGGATGATGAAGATCGCCTGGGTGTCGAAGTAGAACACGCCGGGCGCCTCGTCCACCAGTAAATTCATGGCGTCAATGTAAAGTTGCTGGGATGCCTCAGGGTCGGTGACGGTCTTGGCGATGGCCTCGTCAAGCATCGCGTTGTAGTCCGGATTGTTCCAGTAGGAGAGGTTGAAGAACGGCTTCTCCGTGTAGTAGAACATTGACCACAGGTTGTCGGAACCAGCGTCGCTATAGGTCGGCCAGTAGAGCAGCAGGAACATATCCTGAGTCTCCGGTGCGGCGGGGTCGGCTTTGGCGAGTTCCCACTGCTGGCTGAAGAGCATCGGCTCAATCTGCACGTCCACGCCGATTTGAGCGTAGGAGTCCTTAATGAGCGGGGCGAAGGCTTCTTCGGTGGCGTTTTCGGAGGCGTAGGTCAGTTTGATGGAGAAGCCGCCATCGGGGTAACCAGCCTCGGCCAGGAGCTCGCGGGCTTTGTCCAGGTCATAAGTGTATTGCTTGACCTCCGGCGACCAGGGCCATACGCCCTGAGGGACGGGGCCGCGGCTCTGCGTACCCAGACCGTAAGCGCCAATCTGGATGATATCATCGTACGGGGTGGCGTAGGAGAGCGCCTGGCGCACCTTGATGTCATCTAACGGCGGATGCAGGGTGTTGAAGAAGCCCACGTAGTTGAAGAAGGACGGCTCTACGATGACATCGTAATCCGGGTTGCTGCGGAAGTCGTCGTAATTTTCCTGCGGGATGCGGGTGACCAGGTCCACCTCGCCGCCTTCAAGCATCTGCTGTTGGGTCACGGCCTCGGGAACGATGGTGATCAGCACCTTGTCGTATTGACCTTCCTGCCAACCGCCCCAGTAGTCATCGAAGCGGGTCAGCAACACTTCCTGGTCGGGGGTGTAAGATTCGATCGTGTAGGGGCCGGTGCCAGCGTCAATCCCGGCCTCGAAGTAGCCGTCGTCTGCGGCGGCGGCTTCTAACGCCTTCGGGCTGACAATCCACGCGCCATAAAGCGAGGAGGCGATTAAATCCACGGGAGAGGAAGTTGTCATGACGATTTTGACGGTGTACTCATCCACCACTTCGACGTGATCCAACGCCCACCAGATAAAGGACGCTCCCGCGTGGTCCGCGGCAGCTTCAATGGACGCCTTGACGGCTTCAGCGTTCATCGGCTCGCCATCGTGGAACTTGACGCCCTGGCGCAGGTAGAACGTCCATTCTGTACCATCCTCATTGGATTCCCAGCGTTCGGCTAGCAAGGGAGTGAACCGTTCCGCGGCGCCGGGCGGGTTGATGCGCAGCAGTTGCTCGTAGATATTGCCCATGTAAGCCGCCTCGGTGGAGAAGGACTTGATCGGGTCCCAGGTGGTGATGTTGGCGGTATTGGCGACTTTCAGGACGTGGGGCGCTGCCGGCGCTTCCGCCGCGGGCTCCTCCGCGGGTGCCTCTGTGGGCTGTTCGGCTGGCTCGGCGGGGGCTTCTGCTTCCGGCGCCGCGGGTTCTGAAGGAGCGGCAGGCTCTTCCGGCGCGCTGGCTGGGGTCTCCCCGTTGCCGCAGGCGCTGGCAATGAGCGTCACGACTACCAGCAGGGTGACGAGAAAGTACCATTTGTGTGATTTCATTATCTTTTCCTCCAAAAGGTTGGATTAGGGAAGCACGAGTGTGGCTATCATACCGAATCCGATTTGCAAATTGTTTGCAAAAATATGGCAGGAGTGGCTAAAACTGCTTTGTAGCATCTGGTTGTTGAACGGGCTATGGGCAGTTGCTGGTGATGCTTCTGTCGATCTCGGCAACGGCGTCGTACCAGTCAAAATCGCCGTTGTCGCTGACGTAATAGTACGTCACGCCGTTGGGCATCATCGCCACAGTGATGCCGCCGTAGCCGGACATGAACGGCACCCAGAAATCGCAGGCGTAACCGTCGGCAGTGGTGAACTGGCGCGCCCAGAAGGCGTTGTTGTACATGATGTTGTGGATCGCCGTTCGCAGGCCACGGTCGGAATCGTCTTGCTGCATGGCATCGGCGAGCAGCGCGGGGCTGAGAAGTTGCGTCCCGTCCGCCGCGCCGCCATCTACGTTCAGGAAGGTGCCGAGTTTGGCGAGATCATCGGGAATCCAGAACAAGCCGTACCCCCCGAAGGGTCTCCCCTCCCAGTTGTTTTCGCTGGTGCGGAGACTGGTGTAAGCGCCCGGTCCCAGCCCAACAGGGCGGAAGACTTCGTCCACAAGGAAGTCGAAGATGTCGGCAGATGCGCCCTCCTGGGTTTGCAGATAGCTTTGCATCGCCTGAGTGGCGATGAAGATATCTGAGGTGTGGTATACCCAAATGGTGCCGGGAGCTGATTTGTTGCCCCAGTCGAAAGCGGCGGCGATTTTATCAGCGTAGGTCTCCGCCAGAAAGAAATCGGTCATCCTGGTGCTGCTTTCATCTATCTCGAAGCGTGGGGATGAGTAGTTGCCGGTTGCCATATCCAGGGTGTTGTTGAAAGTCACGCTGGTCCAGTTCCCGGCCGCGTTGGCGCTTTCGGAAACGTAATCTTTGATGAGCAGGTCGGCGACGCCATCACCGTATTCTTGTCCCAGGCGCATGTAAGCGAGCCCCGCAAAAGCGGATTTCGCCGTGGAGTAGGAGGGCATGCGCATAAAGCGCAGGAAGGGGAAGGGCCCGTAACGGGTCTCGCCGCCGCCGATATAATTTGTTCCGTTGACCACCAGCCCATAAGCGGTCATGTCGCCAATGCCGCTGGTGAAGGGTGTCAGATCAATCCCGGGGGAGTCGCTTGTCAGCTCGGCGAAGGGTTCGACGGGCATCTGACTCGCGATCTCCTGCGCATAGTCACTGCGGATTTGTTCGGCGTTGGGGATGCTCCCCTGAATGTAGGTTGCCGGAAGCATCCCCCAGAAATTGCCTTTGAAGTACATGCAGGTCTCCTGGGTGATCTGGTAGTACACATGCGAGACCCCGCTGTCGTCGAACAGGAAGGTCATCACGCCGTTGTGGGTGCAATTGGCGTTTTTCTCGACCAGCGCAAAGGGGAAAGCGGCGCGCGTGTAGCCGTTATCTCCGTTCTCCTGCCAGACGCGCCCCGGGCCAAGTATATAGTTCCAGTAGGGATGACTGGTGATGACGAGGCCGCGCTGGACGGGGATCAGATGGCTGCCGTTCTGGACGAACATGAAGTCGAATTCAGGAAGATGCAGCCGCTCGACGTCGGCGTTGTAATTGTAGTCATCCACGACTTCGACGAAGCTCCCGCGGGTGGCCTCGTCGGAGAGAGTCAGCCGCCCCTCAAAGGTGTGCGTAGGCGCGTTTGCATCGCTGGGGGCACCTAACGCGGCCATGTCTACGGGAGACGACGGGGCGCGCCCCGTCACCAAATCGTCATAGGTCAGAGAGGGGCGGCGTGAAATCTGTGGCGCGGGGGAGTCTTCCGTCGGCGTGTCACTAAGAGAGGGGCGCAATGCGCCCTGACATCCTGCGGCAACAATGGTCAAATGAGTCGCCACGAAGAGGATGCAAAATCGTTTTATAATGGTGTGATACACAAATGTCTCCCTGGTAAACGATAAGACAATCATTGAAGATTATAGGGCTACGTTTTGCAAAAACTTTGCAAACCCTGGTGCGAGAACCGCTGACATCCATGCCTGCCTCCATCTTTCTGCAAGCCAAATTTCTACTCCCTCGACAGAATCCCGAGTGGCTGCCGCGCCCTCACTTGTTGGATTGGTTGGGAAGCCAGCGCGCTAAACGGTTGGTAATCCTCTCTGCTCCAGCCGGGTTTGGTAAGACTACCTTGCTCTCTAACTTTGTCCAGGATGAAAATCTGAATACGGCCTGGTACCAGTTGGACGCTCTTGACAATGACCCTTCGGTCTTTCTGGGGTATCTTGTGGAGACCTTTCGACAGGCTCATCAACATCATCATGCCCGAAGGTCTTCATCTTTTGGCGAAGCCACCCTGGCGTTACTGGAAAACCTGGACGAAAATCCGGTTGCCCATCAGCAGGTCCTTACCGTGCTGATTAACGAACTCTTTGAGATCATAGAGGACAACTGGGTTCTTGTGCTGGAGGACTATCACTTTATAACGAACCTGACCATCCATCAACTGGTGGATTACTTGATTGAGAACGCTCCGCCAGGATTGCAGGTTATTCTTTCAACACGCGTGGACCCGCCTCTGCATTTGGCGCGTTTGCGCGCTCGTGGCATGTTGGCTGAACTGCGTGGCGCGGATCTGCGATTCAGCGCCCAGGAAATCCGTGATTGGTTTCGTTTGCAAATCCCCCAACTCTCTGAGGAAAGTATCCGCCTGTTAGACGAAAAGACCGGCGGTTGGGCGGCCGCTTTGCAAATCGTTCTTTCTTCTATCCAGCATCAGGATTTAGAAAGCGCGGAGAGTTTCATCGCCGAGATCAGCGGCACCCATCGCTTCATCTTCGAATACTTGGCTGAGGAAGTTTTCCAGCGCCTCCCTGCGGATTGGCAGGATTTCCTGCTGGCTACTTCCATTCTGGATAAGATGGATGGTGATATCTGTGACCACCTCCTGGGGTGGGAGAATTCACATGAAATTCTGGAAAGGCTCGAGGCCGCTAATCTTTGCCTGACGAACTTCAGCCAGAGCCGCAAATGGTTTTACTACCATCAGCTCTTCCGCGAGTTCTTGCTGGGGAAGCTGCGGCGCGAGTCCCCTGATCGACTGGCGGAGCTTGAGGTGCGTGCGGCGCGGTTGTACGAATCTCAAGAAGAGTGTGAACAGGCCTGCAGCCACTACTTGCAAGCTGGGCAGCAAGAGGAGGCAGCCCGCGTGCTTGAAGCGTTTGCGCCGAAC
>WFTY01000257.1 GCA_015485245.1 Anaerolineales bacterium
GGGTGAAGAACAACCCGACCTGCACGACGCTGGCGTCCAGGTCTCTCAGGTAGAGGGGCAACAACGAGCCGTACATCTGCCCGGCGATGTTCGCCAGCACCATGGCCACCATGAACTGTTTGAGCAGGCCGTTGAGCAAGGGTTTCCGCGTACTCATTATTCCTTCTCCGTTTTCCTTTCTTTGACCCAATCCCGCAGGACGGACAACAACGCCGTGGGCGGGTCCCCTTTGCTGACGAAGGCGTCCGCACCTGCGCTCAGAGATTCGCCGCGCGCATTCAGCCGACCGCTGAGGGCCACAACGCGCACGTCAGGGCGGAGATAGCGCATCACCCGCAGCAGGTGGAGGCTGCGCACGGTGGGGAGTTCCCAATCGAGCAGGACCACGTCGAACGGGCGAGATGACAGTTGCTCCAGCATACTTCTGACATCGTGCGCCTCACCGACGATCTGCAGGCCTTCTTCGTGTTCCAGCAGCAGGCGCAGGGCGGAGCGCACTTCTGGGTTATCATCGGCTAACAGTATTCGCATACGCGCGCTTCCCAAATCATTCCGGTTCTCACACGCCACAAGGGTACAAGAAAATCTCCCCAGAGGCATCCCGCATCTGGGGAGATTTCGCACTGGTCATCTGACTAGGTTTTCAGCAATCCACCGCCTCAGGGTCTCCAGCCCTGGTTGCCCAGCCAGACGGGTTCACACGCCCCCTGCCGGATGGCCTGCACCAGGTCGTCGAGGCTCGCGATGGGGTGCCGAAAGCGCGTCCCTGCCTGGAACATCTCCGATGGGTGGTGCGCGTCACTGCCGCCGGTGGCGGGTTTGTGGTGACGGCGCGCCAGCCGCCAGGCCTGACGGCAATGAGCTGGCGACGCTCTGCCGTTGAAGACCTCCACCGCGTCCACGCGGGCGATGACTCGCTGAGCGGTCGCCTCGTCCAACACCCGGCACACGCCGTACCCGGAGAACGGGTGCGCTGCGATAACCACGCCGCCACATTGGTGGACGAAATCAATCAGGTCGAAGATGTCCCGATGCGCCAGACACGTTTCCGGCGCGCCGAAGACCAGGAAGTCGCCGTAATCGTTCAACACCTCGATGCCGGGCAGGAGAAGCACGTCTGCGGGAGGCGCCGCGATGGCCGCTAGCCGGTTGTGCTCGGTGAGGGCCACCGCGAGGCCCGTTTTGCGGGCGCCCTGGAGGTAATCTTCTAGCCGGAGAGAGGTGTTCCGCGACCCTTCGGCGTGGTTGTGGAGGTCAACGATGGAAACGGCATGAGTCATGGATGACCGCTCCCGTCACGGAACTATCTCTTCAAGACGGGACGTCTTCTCTCGTCCCCAGGAGGCGGGCGATGAGGAAAGCGTGGACGAACGAATCGGCGGTGATCTCCAGCCCGTGCCCGATCCGCATGGTGAGCGGGAACCAACTCACCTGCAGCATGGGCGCCACCCCGCCCAACACCGCTATGGTCATACCCAGCCAGAGGGCCAGACGTCCGCGGGGGTAACGCAACACGGCGATCAGCGGGAACACAGCCAGGACGAAGAGCAATCCGCGCCCCATTTCCAGTGGCAGAATCACATCGAAGCCAGGCACCGCCAGGCTCAGCCCTAGCGCCGGATCCTCATAGTAAGGCCGGACGAAGGGATAGACGAGCATGCCGAAGAAGAAGTAGACCGGCACGTAGAGCGCCCCGGCCAGGGCAACGCGCCAGACCCAGGAGGCCCATCGCCGCTGGCGGAGGGTCTCACGCAGCGCGGCGAGCAGGTTGCGCGCCACGCTCGCCGGGCGGAAGAGCAGGGCCAGAGAGACGGCCAACCCGATGTGGCCGACGGCTGCCACCACCATCCCGTAGACCTGCTCATCAACGGGGAGGGTGGTGAAGAAGAGCGCTTCGATCACGCTGAGCAGGCTGTTCAGCACGAAGATCATCCCGAACAGGACGACGATGCGCTCAACGGTGGGCACCGTCAGGCGGGTGACGAGCGGGCCCAGCGCCAGGGCGATGACCACGCCAGCGAGGAAGGTGGTCATCAGGGCCTGGGTCGGGGACGCCCCGGCGGCCATCTCCGGCGTGGGCAGCCCCGTCGCCTGAGCGACCATCCCTCCGACCACCGTCGCCAGTGTGTACGTCAGGCCAACCAGCAGGCTGCGCCACAAGAATCGCAGCGCGTTGCCAGGACGAAGTTGCGCGGTTGTTTTTTCAGACATGGTTATTCTCCTTCTGCTTCAAAAAGATTTTACCTGGCGATCTCCTCTATCTGACCCATATGC
>WFTY01000258.1 GCA_015485245.1 Anaerolineales bacterium
CCCAACGGACAGGGGGACAAGACGTGGAGAAAACGCGGCCCCCTGATACGCATGGCTTTCTCCACCTTGGCCTTGAGGTCGGGGAAATAGGCGATGCTCGCGGTGGCGGCATAGGGCAACTGATGGGCAGCGATGATAGAGATGACATCCTTCTTGATCTCGTGCTTGCCCTGGCTATGCGCCCCCGGCGGCGAGGTGGTGGTACGCACGGCATGAGGCGTTGAGCTGGAACGCTGCACACCGGTATTCATATAGGCCTCATTGTCGTAACAGACAAACAGCACATCGTGGCCCCGCTCGATCATGCCGGAGAGACACTGCAGACCAATGTCGAACGTCCCCCCGTCACCGGCCTGCACCACCACCGGCGTACGCTTGCCATTGATCCGCAGCGCCGCTTCCACTCCTGAGGCGACAGCGGCGGCATTGGCAAAGACAGAATGTATCCACGGCGCCTGCCAGGCGCTCTGCTGATTATGGGAACTGAAAACCTGCAAACAGCCGGTAGCACTGACATAGATCGCTTCCGGACCGATCAGATCACAGACCATGCGCGCCGCCATCGCCTCGCCACATCCGGAACAGGCGCGATGGCCAGAGGTGAGGACGTTGTGGCGGAAAGGATCGCGCTTATCCATTGTCAACGCCCTCCCGCTCGTCCCGCTTGCGCTTCGGGATTGCCTTGGCGCTGGGGAGATCGTCACGATCAGGCGCAAATCGAAAAGGCGCGCCCGCCTCATCCGGGCCCATTTCCTGAAACAGAGCCTCGATCACATCCGCAGTCAGATCACGCCCCCCCAAGCCACCCACAACACTCTCCACCGGCGTCATGATACCCGCCTGGTGCAACGCCGCGCGCAACTCGGCGGCAACGATTCCGCCACCACCTACGCTGATCGATTTCTCCAGAACGATAATCCGCTGCACAGCGCCAAGCTGCCGAGCCAGCGCTTGCGCCGGGAAAGGACGAAAACAGCGCAACCGCAATGCCCCAACCGCCTGACCCTGGTCACGCAGTTTGTCGACCACGTCGTAGACCGTACCCATCAGGGATCCCATGCCCAACATCACCGTCTGCGCCTCATCCAGGCGGTAGCCCTGGAACAAACCACCATGACCATGCCCCACTTGATCTTCATACTCGGCATCCAGCGCTTCAATCACTGCCAGGGCGCCCTCCATGGCGCGCTGCTGGGCCACGCGGTACTCCATGTAATTGTCTGCCTCGCTCGCCCCGCCCAAGGTAGTCGGCCGCTGCGGATCGAGCGCCCGGGGAAGATGAAAAGCAGGCAGGAAAGCGTCCACCATGACCTGGCTCGGCAGCTCCACCGGTTCGAAGGTGTGGGTCAAGAGAAAGCCGTCCATGCACACCATCACCGGCAGACCACAAACCTCGGCGATACGATAAGCCTGAATCAAGGTATCCAGCGCCTCCTGGTTACTCGCTACATAGAGCTGAACCCACCCCGCATCACGCACTGCCATACTGTCCTGGTGATCACAAAAAATATTGATCGGCGCCCCCACCGCACGATTGGCACAGACCATGACAACGGGCAGGCGCAGCCCGGCAATGTTGTAGAGCACCTCGGTCATCAACAGCAGTCCTTGTGAGGCGGTGGCGGTAAATGACCTGGCACCGGCGGCCACAGCCCCCAACACGATGGAGGCGGCGCCGAACTCGCTCTCGGCATTGATGAACTCGGCCTCCAATTCGCCGTCGGCCACATGCTGGGCCAAACGTTCGATAATGTGGGTTTGAGGCGTAATCGGATAGGCCGCAACGACCTGTGGACGACAGAGCTTCACCGCTTCAGCCACCGCCTGGGAACCTTCAAGAAGCTGCTTCATGAGCAATGCGCCTCCTGTTCTTCGATCTCCCCGTACCCCTGCCGCAACGCCTCGATATTCGCCTTCACCATCGCTTCTCCCTTTTTGGACAGATGCTTCGCCACCGCCTTTTCCAACGCTGCCAGGCCAACCCACCGCGTCGCCGCGGCCAGGGCGCCCAACAACACCGTATTTGGCAGCGGCCGCCCCAGGTGGCGCTCGCCGATTTCACTTGCGGGCAGACAGAACCAATGGAACGCATCCGTCTCGAGATCCGCCGGCGCTTCACCATTGAGAATGATCAAGCCACCACTTTTCAAACCGCTCAACAGAGGCTCCGAGCGCAGCAGGCTGGCATCCTGTATCACCAGCGCATCGGGGCAATAGACCTGATTATGACTACGAATGGGCGACCGGCTGATACGCACATAGGCTTCCACCGGCGCGCCTCGCCGCTCCGAGCCGAACTTGGGGAACGCTTGTGCCTCAAAACCGTCCTCAAATGCCGCCAGCGCCATCAGGGCCGCCGCTGACACCGTACCTTGCCCACCCCGGCCATGGAGACGAATTTCATGAAAGACAACCATTCAAGATCTCCTTAGGGCCTGTTAACACTATTGAGAAACCATCGCTGGAGGACGTTGCCGACTTCGGGAAACGGCATGTGTCAGGCGCTCATTTTTTCATCAATCAATTGCGTAAGAAGTTGTCGCTCACCCTGGTCCAGAACGCGAAACATGATACCGATGCCTTCATCATCAATCCGTACGACCCAACCATGCAGAGTTCCGCTGCCCGGCAGCTCAATCACTACCCCGGAATTCACCAGCCCTGGCCACGGTCTCACCTCAATAAACATTCCATCGCCAGACATATCTCTGACAACGCCAGGCACCTCCTGGCCCTGTTGAAAGCAAACCACCACGTTCATTGACACGATGCAGCGTTTTTTCCAGCGATGCTCCATATCAAGGTCTCCTCCCTATCTCTGCGAAAAATCTCGGCAACGCCATGTCTGCCTTGCCGCCCGACAACCTCCCCCTGAAACATCCGGGATCGATGACCACATATCATTGTTATTGCTCCCGTTTATGTTGGATATATCGCTCCGCATCGGCATCAAATTTATCGAGACAAGTTTTGGAACAGAAACGGTAGAGCGTTCCCTGGTACATCTTGCCGTAGCCCTTCTCAGACTCAACCTCCATGC
>WFTY01000259.1 GCA_015485245.1 Anaerolineales bacterium
GGATACGGTGCTGTATTTTGAAGGCGACCCGGGTGAGCGTTACCGCATGATCCGCGCGGTCAAAAACCGCAAATCGCAAATCTTCCCTGCCTCCCACCCCGTCCCCGACGAACGCAACCTGCAGGCTGCCCAGGTCGTCAGCAAACTGCTGAGCACAACAAGCCCCGCGGACCTGGTGCTCTGCCTGATCTCCGGCGGCGGCTCAGCGCTGCTCACCTCCCCGACTGAGGGCATCTCCCTCAGCGACATCCAAATGCTCACTCGCCTGCTATTGGGCTGCGGCGCGGAAATCGGCGAGATCAACGTACTGCGCAAGCACCTCTCACGCATCAAAGGCGGTCAGCTCGCTCGCCTGGCGCACCCCGCAACGGTAGAATCCCTGATCCTCTCCGATGTGATCGGCAACCCGTTGGAGGCCATCGCCTCCGGGCCCACCGCCCCCGACCCAAGCACCTTCGCCGATGCGCTGGGCATCCTCGAACGCTACGAACTGATCCCACAAACGTCGGAGGCGGTGCTGGAGCGCCTGTGGGCCGGAGCTGCCGGGGAGCTACCCGAAACGCCCAAGCCCGGCGAGCCCCTCTTCGCCCGTGTGCACAACACGATCATCGCCGACAACCTGACCGCCGCCCAGGCGGCGCGCGAGCGGGCGCGGGCGGAAGGGTTCAACGCCCTGCTGCTGACCACCGGCCTGAAAGGCGAGGCCCGCCAGATCGGCCCGCTATTGGCAGCCATCGCCCGCCAGATCCACGCCACGGGCGACCCTCTACCGCGCCCGGCCTGCATCATCGCCGGCGGCGAGAGTACCGTCACACTGCGCAGTGAGCCGACGACAGGCGCAGAGATTGGGCTGGGCGGACGCAATCAGGAAGTCGCTCTGAGCGCGGTGCGCGAGCTCAGTCACCTTCCCAAGACGCTGCTGATTACCCTGGCGACTGACGGCGACGACGGCACAACCGATGCCGCCGGAGCTGTCGTCAGCGGCGATACTCTGGCGCGCGCCCGCACCCTGGGCCTCGATCCCGACGATTTCCTCCGCCGCCACGACGCCTACCATTTCTTCGAACCGCTCGGCGATCTGCTCAGCACCGGCCCAACTCACACGAACGTCAACGACCTCTGTTTTCTTTTTCTCCTATGACTCGCCCCCTCGTCATCCTCCCCCACCCTTTGCCCGAAGATTGGCTATCCCCGCTGAAGAAAGCCTGCCAGTTGGTGATCGGCGAATCGCCGGGCATCCTCCTGCCCCCCAAAGTGGAAGCCCAACTTCCCCAGGCCGAAGGGATTCTCAGTCTTTTGACCTTTCCGGTCTCCGAGGAATTTCTTGCCCAAACACCCCGTCTCAAAGTCATCAGCAATATGGCGGTAGGTTACGACAATATAGACCTGCCCGCCTGCACTCGCCGCGGCATCCCGGTGGGCAACACGCCCAGCGTGCTCACCGAAGGCACCGCCGACCTCACCCTGGCGCTGCTGCTCGCCGCCGCCCGTCGTCTAGCTGAAGCCAGCGCCGACGCCAAAGCCGGGCGCTGGACGGCCTGGTCGCCGACCGGCTGGCTGGGCGCAGACCTCAACGGAGCCACCCTGGGCATCGTCGGCCTGGGGAAGATCGGCACAGCTGTCGCGCGACGCGCCCGCGCTTTTGGCCTGCGCATCCTCCACGCCAGCCGCACACCCAAACCGACGCTGGAGACCGAACTCAATGCCCGCCACGTCTCACTGGATGAGTTGCTCGCCACCAGCGACTTCGTCAGCCTGCACGTACCACTGACCGCCCAAACCCGCGGCCTGATCAACGCTGCAACACTACGCCACATGAAATCCAACGCCATCCTGGTCAACATGGCGCGCGGCCCGGTGGTGGTCAGCGATGACCTGGTGCGCGCCCTGCGGGAAGGCTGGATCAGCGCCGCGGCTCTCGATGTAACCGACCCAGAGCCATTGCCTCCCGATCACCCGCTCTACAGCCTGCCTAACTGCCTGATCACGCCCCACATTGGCTCGGCCACGCACCACACCCGCCGCCGCATGGCTGAGCTGGCCTGCGAAAACCTGTTGGCCGGGCTGCGCGGCGAGCGCCTGCCCCACTGCATCAACCCGGAAGTCTACCGGTGATTTCGCGCAACGCCTCACCCAGACGGTGGACTTCCTCCACCGTGTTGTAATGCACTGCGCCAATGCGCACCATCCCGCCGCTCTCTTCCACCCCCAGACGACGAGTCACTTCCAGCGCGTAGTAATTGCCATCCCACACATAGATGCCACGCTCGCCCAGAGCCTTCGCCAGCGCGCGGGGGTGAATGTTCTCCACGCGGATGGCAAAAGTCGGCACCCGCTCATCCAGGCGATCAGGCTCGCCCAACCCATAAAGCCGCAACCCCGGCACAGAGGCAAACACGTCCAACAACGCGCGATCCAGTTCCAACTCATACGCGTGGATGGCTGCCATCCCCTGCCGTAAACGCAAAGCCATACCAGAGTGTTTTTCCTGATAGCGAAGCAAATACTCAGCGCCAAACTGCTCCCCAACCCAGGCCAGATATTCGAGGGCGCCCAAAACGCCGGCAATGCCCTCGAAGTTGCCTGTTCCTGTCTCCCATTTATCCGGCGGTTGATCCGAAGCCGGGCGCACCTTGTAGGCGCTGAGCGAATCCAGCAACTCGAAGCGTCCATACAACACGCCAACATGAGGGCCAAACCACTTGTAAGCGGAGGACACCAGGAAATCGCAGCCGATATCCTGCACGTCAATCGCTCCGTGTGGGGCGTATTGCACAGCGTCGATAAAAACCAGCGCGCCTGCATCCTTCGCCAGGCGCGTCATCTCATGGATCGAGTTGATCGTCCCCAGGGCGTTGGAGGCGTATCCCAGGGCAACCAGCTTCGGGCTTTTTTCCAGCGCGCGGTGGAAACTTTCCACATCCAGCGTCCCGCTTTCGACATCGAAATCCACCCAATCTACCTCGCAACCGCGGTCCGCGGCCAGCAAAAGCCAGGGCGCAATGTTGGCATCGTGATCCAGCCGGGTCACCACAATACGGTCGCCGGGGTTGAAACGGTGCGCCAGCGAACGGCTGATGTGCAACGTCAGGGTGGTCATATTGGCCCCAAAGACGATCTCTTCAGGGCGGGCGGTGTTATAGAACGCCTGACAGGCTGAACGCGCCGCCGCAATGACGCCATCCGATATGCGGCTGGTGGGAAACGCTCCGTGCGCGTTGGCGTTGCTCTCTACCAGATAGCGGTTCATACGCTCCAGCGCGTGGCGGCAAATTTGCGTCCCTCCAGGGTTATCAAAGAATATGCGCTCAGGATTTTTCAAAGCGGGGAACTGGGCACGGATTTGATCCAGATCGAAGGCCATAATCGCACTCTCCTCGTGTCACTCACACATTTCCGCCATTATACCCTTAGCCAGCAACGAACTTGCAGAAAGCAAAAACCCTCTACCTGGTAAGTAGAGGGCCTGCTGGTCGGGGCGCCGAGATTTGAACTCGGGACCTCTTCAACCCCATTGAAGCGCGCTAGCCGGACTGCGCCACGCCCCGACAACGCCGGGAATTATAGCTCATCCAGCAAAAGCGTGCAAGCCTCTTAAGATACCGAAAACGGCAGAGGAAGCTGCCTGACATTCGTTGAGCGCTCGTTAACCTTCATCGGTTGAAAGCGGCAGCCGGAAAACAAACTCGCTTCCCCGGGCGCCGTCCGTCGGATCATCCACCCAGA
>WFTY01000260.1 GCA_015485245.1 Anaerolineales bacterium
CCTGGATCGTCTGTTGGGCGGGTTGCAGCCTTCAGATTTGCTGATCGTTGCCGGGCGCCCTGGTATGGGGAAAACCGGTTTCGCCCTCTCGGTTGCCAAGAACGCCGCTCTGACGCACAAGAAGCATGTGGCGATTTTCTCGCTGGAGATGGCTAACGAACAACTGGTGCAGCGCCTGCTGGCGCAGGAGACCGGCATTGATTCCCAGCGCCTGCGCACCGGCAAGCTGGAGCCGGATGAATGGCCCACCTTCACGCACGCCATCGAGGTGTTGAGCGATACGCACATCTTCCTCGACGATACGCCTGGCATCACACCCTTGCAATTGCTCACCAAATGTCGTCGCCTGCACATGGAGTATAACCTCGACCTGGTGATTGTTGATTATTTGCAGTTGATGTCCGGGGGAATGCGTTCTGAGAACCGCGTGCAGGAGGTCTCTTTCATCTCCCGGCAGCTGAAGATCCTGGCGCGCGAGCTCAACGTGCCGGTGCTGGCCGCAGCGCAGCTCTCGCGCGCGGTGGAGCAGCGCGCTGACAAGCGGCCGGTGCTCTCTGATTTGCGCGAGTCTGGCTCTTTGGAGCAGGATGCCGACATCGTCATGTTCATCTACCGACCGGAGATGTACGAAGACGACCCGGCCAAGCAAAACCTGGCCGAAATCATTGTGGCAAAGCATCGTAACGGCCCGATTGGCTCGGTGCAGTTGATCTTCCGTAAAAACCTGGCGAAATTTGAAAACGCGGCCACCCGCCAGATTGATCTCACCCAGGTGGTATGATGCCTTTTGATGGTTTTACGACCTCCCCGCCGCGCTTTACCGCCATTCCGGAGCAGTTTTTCACCGATCTGTTGCCTCAGATAGATGATTTGAATGAGCTGAAGGTGACGCTGTACGCGCTGTGGCGTTTTGAACGCATGCAGGGCGGTTTTCCTTTCCTGCGGGAGGCTGATTTCGCCGCCGATGAGCATTTTTTGTATGGCCTGGCGGAAGACCGGCGGGCTGCGTTGGCCGCGCTGGCTGATGGGCTGGAGCGAGCGGTTCGGCGCGGGACGCTGCTACGGGCTGAAGCCCAAACCGCGGAGGCAGAGACCGCCTGGTATTTGCTGAACACGCCTCGGGGTCGTCTGGCTGTTCAGGCCATCCAGCGGGGGGAGTGGGTCCCCCGGCCGGGTGATGATCTGCCCGCTTTTCTGCGTCCGCAGCCGCCAAACATCTTCCGATTGTATGAAGAGAACATCGGCCCGCTGACGCCTCTCCTCGCCGATATGCTGCGCGAGGCAGAGCAAGAGTACCCCGCTGACTGGCTGCGCGAGGCGGTGGAAATCGCCGTGCAGAAGAACGTGCGTAACTGGCGCTACGTGGAAGCCATTTTGAAGCGTTGGAAAACCGAGGGACGAGATGAGCAAGAAGATCGAGGACATTCTGAAGAAGACCGCCGCCGGTATGTCAAAGGCCGATACGCCGACCTCATCGAGTAGGCCGCGTGGCGCCGATTTGCCTGGCGACCCCGACTGCGAGATCTGTGGCGGATTGGGGTATATCCGTCATGATGTTCCCCTGGGGCACCCCGATTTTGGTAAGCTGCGGGTGTGCACCTGCCGTCAGGGCGACCTCAACCGCGGGCGGCGTGAGCGCCTGTATGCTATGAGCAACCTCGACCAGCTCAGCCACCTCACGTTTGAGAATTTTGAGCCGCATGGGCGCATCGGGCTGGGGCCGCAGCAGGCCGCCTCGCTGGAGCGCGCTTTTAACCACGCACAGCAGTTTGCTCACAACCTTCAGGGATGGTTTCTGCTCCAGGGGCGTTATGGTTGCGGCAAAACGCATCTGGCCGCGGCGATTGCTAACTTTGTGGTGGATATGGGCGTCCCCACCCTGTTCATCACTGTCCCTGACCTGCTCGACGCGCTGCGTTTTTCTTACAATGCTGAGGATGTCACCTTCGAACAGCGCTTTGAGGAAATTCGGCGCGTGCGCCTGCTGGTGTTGGATGATTTCGGTACGCAGAACGCTACGCCCTGGGCGCAGGAAAAACTTTTCCAGATTCTGAACTTCCGCTACATCAACAAGCTGCCCACGGTGGTGACGACCAACCTTTCGTTGAACGAAATCGAAGGGCGTATTCGTTCCCGTCTGACCGATCCCGATCTGGTCACCCGCATCGAGATCACCGCGCCGGATTACCGCCGTCCGATGGACGACAGTGGGCACCATGATCTTTCTTCGTTGCGCCTGCTGGGAGGAAAAACTTTCGGCACTTTCAGTCTGCGCAAGGATGAAGGGCTGCCGAAAGAAGACGTGCAGCGGTTGGAGAAAGCCTTCCGCGCTGCGCAGGCGTTTGCTGAGAAGCCGGAGGGCTGGCTGGTGTTATTAGGGTCTTACGCCAGCGGCAAGACGCACCTGGCGGCGGCCATAGGCAACTATCGCACGGGTATGGGTTTTTCTGCCTTGCTGGTGATGGTACCGGACTTGATGGATCACTTGCGGGCGACCTTCAACCCGCAGAGCGCGGTGCGCTATGATCGCTTGTTCGACGAGGTGCGTACCACCCCCTTGTTGATCCTCGATGATTTGGGGACGCAGGCGATGTCTCCCTGGGTGAAGGAAAAGCTTTATCAGTTGTTCAATCACCGTTATAACGCAGCTTTACCCACGGTGATCACCACCGCCGGGCGTTTGGAGGATATTGATCCGCGCATCCGCAGTCGCATGGAAGACCGCCGCCTGTGCCGGATTTACGCCCTCACTGTGCCTGCTTACCGGGGGCAGCGTTAATCCTGCCGCAGGCCCGGATTGGGGATCGCACAGTGAAACCAGGGGGAATTTGAGGAAGTTGGGTCTGATTTTGCCTTGCCTCTATAGTTTTTATGAATAATGTGATAAAAATCATATTGACGTGCTGGGCTGGCATGCTACAATGGCGCCCAGTTTCTCTCCGCTTTGATGTGCCGGGATGGTTGTACGTCTTTAAACCGCGGTGTGCGGGGAACAAAATTCACTCAGAGGAGATTTTTATGTTTCCTAGTTACCTGTTGGCCTTGCGCGAAGGCCTGGAAGCTGCCTTGTTGATCGGGATTGTTCTGGGGGTATTGCGTCGCATTGGTCGGGTGCAGTTGCATCGCCCGGTCTGGTTTGGTGCCGGGAGCGCAGCGTTGGTCAGTGTGGGCGTTGCGTTGGCGATGAGTGCCATAGGCGCTTCGCTGGAAGGTGCCGCTGAGCAGATTTTTGAGGGCTTCGCCATGCTGTTGGCCGCCAGCGTGTTGACCTGGATGATCTTCTGGATGCAGCGCCAGGCGCGCTCGATTCAGTCTGAACTGGAAGCGGATGTGCGCAAGGCGGCGTTGCAGGGGGGACAGTGGGCATTGTTCTTTCTGTCGTTCCTGGTTGTAGTGCGTGAGGGCGTTGAGTTGGCGTTGTTCCTCACTGCCGCCGCGATGACTACCACCGCGCAGCAAATGTTGACCGGCGCAGCCCTGGGCCTGGGGACGGCGGCGCTGCTTGGCTGGTCGTTCTTTGCCACCACTGTGCGCCTGGATTTGCGTCGTTTCTTCCGGGTCACCGGTTTTCTGCTCATTCTCTTTGCTGGGGGGTTGGTGGCTCACGGCATTCACGAGTTCAACGAGATCGGTTGGATCCCGGCAGTGATCGAGCACGTTTGGGATGTCAACTTCATCGTGAACGAAAAATCCCCCCTCGGTGAGTTGCTCAAAGCGCTGTTTGGCTATAACGGCAACCCCTCACTGACAGAGGTGATGGGCTACCTGACTTATTTTGTGGCTATTGGTTTGGGGTTGCGCCGCAACCGCGCCGCCTTGCCCGCTGAGGGGCAGGCCTGAGAATCGTTCGAACGCGTGACGTTATGGATGAGCCGGAACGAAGAGTGTCTTGTTCCGGCTTGTTGTTTCCCTGCGTTTATTATTTGCCTTCGTAAGCATCCAGCTTTGCCTGGAGCACGGCCATCATTTCTCTGGCGATATCCTGGCGCTCCGCATAGAGGTTGGTGAGTTCGTCTGGATCGGAGTCCAGATCGTAGAGTTCAATGTAGTTTGCTTCTTCAAGCTGGTCGTAGCCGAAATACCACATCAACTTGTAATTTTCGCGCATCAGCATCAGCGTGGCTTCGGCCACAGAACCATCGTTATGATATTTCTCAATCTGTAGGGTGGTGACGTCGCGGTCAGCAGGGGGAGTTTTCGGTGAGAAGGGGGGGAGGATTTCGCCCTCGGCCCAGTCTGGTGTGGGCTGGCCGGTGAGGTGGAGCAGTGTAGGGAGCAGGTCAATCGCCGCGGTACGGTTATGGATGTCTGTTCGGCTGGACTGTCCCGGAGGGAAGATCATTAAAGGGATGTGAACGATCGGTTGGTGAAAGACCGGCATGATATGCCCCAGGATGCCGCGGGCAAACATCTCGCCATGATCGGATGTCAGGATCAACCAGGTGTTTTCCAGGATACCGTTTTCTTTGAGTGTGTGATACAGTCGATTGAACTCCGCATCAACATAGAGGATGTATTCATCATACCAGCGATGTTGCCTTTCCATACGGGGAGCATCGATGGTCTGGTCGAGAGGGTGGAGTGGTGCTTCCGGCGGGCGGTAACCATCGTTGGCAAAGGTGTCCACAAATTCACGGCGGGTGTTGTAGGGGTCGTGGGGGGGCAGAAAGTGAAAATATCCCAGGAAGGGTTGCGGCAGCCCGCCAGCCAGCGAGAGAAGCCAGTCAATCCCTTGTTCCAGCGTAAAGTAATTCAGCCCCAGACCGTTGTAATTGGGGATATCACGCGGAAAATTCGGTAAGAGGTTGGCAAGTCGCCGCCTTTTCAGGCTTTCGTAGATCTGCGAGAGGTAGAGGAGATAAGAGTTGCCCTCATCCAGACGCTTCATCGCCCGGCGCCAGCCAATCAAGGCCGTGTCGAGGTCGTTTTGGAACACCGTATTGACGAACTGATCGCTTTCCAGGTACAGGTGTTGCCAGGGGTAATGCTGGTTGATATCGGCGATGAATTGTTCCAGCAACGTGTTTGCCAATGGGTTGTGTGTGTAAGCAACGCGGTGGTAGCCTGAGAAGGTGTGAAAAAGGTTTTGCCCGGCTCTGGCCGCGTTTACGGTGGCGTTGTGTTTGAAGGCGCGGTGCTGCCAGGGTGTAGTGCCGGTGAGCAGTGAGGCGGTGCCCGGCGTGGTGAAGTGCCCGCCGGCGATGTGATTGTGATAGACGATGGCCTTCTCAGCCAATCGTTCGAGGTTGGGTGTGGTGCGGCGACTGTAACCGTACAGCGAGACGTTTTCCGCGCTCCAGGCATCGAACACTACCATTAGAATATTGGGTTGATCAGCGGATGGATGTGTTCCAGCCCTCCAAGATTTGGGGATTGCCATGCTTAGGGGAAGCATAGCGGCCAGTTTGAGGAACTCGCGTCGGGAGAGCGTGTGATCAGACATTACGAAGTATCACCACGATCAGGGCGGCAACATCGAGTGCCAGATAGAGCGTCATCAACACGCTGAGACGTTCTATCAGGTCCAGGAAGCCGGAAACGAAACCGGGCTTGCGATCGGTCAGGTAGAGCAGCGCGCCGATAAGCGTCAGGTTGATGAGCATCGCCGCGCCGTACAGAATGCGCAGCGGATGGCCGCTGTGCAGCAGCAGCGCGAACAGCGCCCCCGGGAGGCGCGCGCCCCCCAGAAAGTATCCCTGATTCAGCATGGACGCCGCGGCCAGGGCGAAGATCAGGCCGGTGAGCGCGGTCAGGCGCTGGTCTTCCTCCCACCGGCGCGGCAGGAGCAGGTTGAGCAGGAGAGCCACAATGAACACCGCGGTGCTTTCCACCAATGCGAGCAGCAGGCCGTAGGCCCCCACCCCGACCGCGTCCCAGGTATTGGTGCGCTCACTGATCCAGGAGACATCCTGCAACACCAGCACAATCGTCCAGATATGGGTGGGGAGCGCGGCCATCAAAAACAACGACCACAACCGCCCCTGAGAGAGCATCCGTCGGCGCATCAAAGGTAGCCCAGTCCCTTCAGCCGCTCTTCGAGTTCGGCCTGCTCTTCAGCGGAGAGCTGCTTTTGCGCCGGGAGTTCGCTCTGGCGGGGCGTCATCCCGATGGCGATGTGGGGGAAATCGCGGTAGGAGGGGTTGGCGACGCCCTTGAAGCCCCGGTTGGAGAAGAGCGCGCCGGGCACCAGTTCTTCATCCACGCAATGATCGGCGCGCCAGTGATCGCGATTGGGTTCGATACTCTCATCTTTCCACTTGCCCAAGCCGGTCTCCGGCGAGGCGCGGTAGCCGCGGTTGAACCCCAGGAGGATATCCGGCCCTTGGGCGGCGTAGGGGCCATTGTGAACCTCGCCGGCGGCGCGCACCCTGTGGAACACCGCTCGACCATCCGGGCCTTGCCAGGCGGCGAGATGGCCGCGAATCTCACCCAGGAGAGCGGAGATCTGATCGGCGGTGACGATGCCTTTCCCCTCGCGCCTTTTCAGGTTGAGGTACAGGCTGTTCAACCCGATGGCGTAGGCGCGGGTTTGCGCCCAGTCCACCTGATCGAGCGCGCCATCCCCCGCGGCGGCCCCCTTCCGCTTCAGATAACCCTGTTCCTCCAGCCAGCGGTTGAGGTGAACTTTGTAATCGAAGCGCGTGAAGCCGTGATCCGAAACCACCAGAAGGTGAGGGGCGTCGGGCATGGTCTCCACCAGCGACAACGCCTCGCCCGCCAGCGCGTCGTAGCGCCGATACCAGGCATCGATCACGTCGGGGCGCTGTCCCCAGAACATGTGCTGCACGCGGTCGAGGGAGTCGAACACCGCCGCCAGCACACCCTCACGGTAGTTTTCCAGTTGGTGGAGCAGGATACGCCGCCGGGCTTCGAAGATCTGCTCGCACAGGGTCAGGAATTGCTCATCGTCAATCCAGCCTTCTTCCAGCGCGGTGGTGTCCTGCGGCCAGCCCAGCGAGAGATAGCCACCGCTGACATCCCAGGCCTTGCGCACAAAACCGCGCGGCGCGGCGTAGCGCCAGATGGGATGGCGGGGGTGAATCTGCAGCGGCAGGAAGTACAAACGCGGCTCCGGTAGCCCCTGAGTGAGAATCACCCGCGTGATGGCGTGGAGCGAAACCAGCCACCCCATCTTGAAGCGGATTTCGATAATCGGGCTCC
>WFTY01000261.1 GCA_015485245.1 Anaerolineales bacterium
ATCCCCAATGGATCGTGGCGATGTGGGAGTACAGCGTCGCATCCCAGAGTTTGCCTTCGGGGAATGGGCCCAACAGCCAGCCTTGTGCGCTAAGTTGGACGGCGCTAAACCCGTTCAACCGGGCGACAAGGTAGAACGCCCCCAGGCCGAGGAGGAACACCACCGGGATGGCGGTGTCATGTTTGAGCAGGCGGGTGAAGAGCAACAGCGTGAGGGCGAAGATCAGAGCGGGCGCCCAGCGCAGTACAGCCTGCGGGTCAGCCCAGGCCGACAGCGTTCCCCATTCAAGGGGCATCCCCGCGCTGATGCGCGCGCCGCCGCGAATCAGCAGCCAACCCAATCCGGCGAGGAAGCCGCCGAAAATTGGGTAAGGCAGGTAGCGGATCCAGCCGCCGAGGCGCAGCAGGCCTACCAGCAGGGCGGATGCGCCAACTGCGATGGCGCTCACCCCGATGGCGACAATGACGTGTAGGGCGATCTCGTTGGGGGCCAGCAGGTCGCCGCTTGCGCCGGCGGCAACGTTGGCGGCGATGAGCATCAGAATCGGCGCGGTGGCTGCTTTGGGATGGGCGATCACCCCTTGCATTGAGCTGAACAGCGCGGTGACTGCCGCCAGCATGATGCCGCCAAAAAGGGCGATGCCAATCCCTGGAGCGAGGAACGGCTCCAGATCGCCGCTAAAGATGATCGCCGCGTAGGAGATTGTGTTGCTGATGGCGATCAACCCCCCCAGCAATCCGGCGAGGATTGCTACGCCAAGCGTACGGGTAGGAGAGGTTTTTGTCGCGGCAACACGCATTCAGTTGGTCTCCTTAGCCGGTCACCAACAGAGGGACTGGCGTGAACACCAGGACGAAGATTGCCAACCCCAGGAGGGCAATCCGTCGGCGTCGCTTGTCGAGGGGAGTGATTTGGTCGAGCGGTTCGGCGTGCCTGCCGCCGAGGAACAGGATCAAAAAGGCCCACAGCCACCACCCTGACCATACCAGCCCCAGCAGGGCCAGCGCGGTGAGAATCCAGGGGCGCAGTTGATCCGCTTTGTGGCCTACCAGCACATAGATCAAGTGACCGCCGTCCAGTTGCCCGGCGGGGATCAGGTTGAGCGCGGTGACCAGCATCCCGGCCCAGCCAGCCCAGGCGACGCCGTTGAGGATGATGTCGGTGCCCCCCAGGGGGAGCGGCTGGCCGGTGAAAAAGTAGCGTAGCCAGTACACCAGCGGGGAGAGTGTTCCGTAGCTGGCTGGCTGCGGCAACCACTGCCCGGTGACCAGGAATTTCGCTAGCAGATAAAGGATGGAGTTGCCCTCAAAGCCTTGCCCTGGCGGCAAGGTCGCCGGCAAAGCGTGGACTTCGGAGGTGGCCAGGCCGTAGAGAAGCACCGGGATGGCTACCACCATGCCCGCCAGCGGCCCGGCGACGCCGATATCCAGCAACACCCGTTTGTTGCGCGGTGGCGCTTTGAGACGGATAAAGGCGCCCATGGTGCCAAATGGGCTGAAGGGGAAGGGGATGAAATACGGGAGTGTAACGGCGGTCTTGTGGTAACGTGCGGCCAGATAGTGGCCGAATTCGTGCGCCAGCAGGATGGAAAGCATGCTTAACGCGAAGGGCCAGCCTTGATCCAGGTTAGCGAACAGCTTGCGGATGACAGGGAGCAGCCCGTTGGGCAACGTGCCCTCATAGCCGTAGAGCGTCCCCGCCAGAAGTACGCTGAAGAGCGTGAGCAGGAACAGCACCAGGTTGGGCCATGGACTGGAAGGCGTGGCCTGGTTGACGCCGTCCACCAGATAGACCACATGCTGCCCTTCCTCCAGGCGAAACAGCGGCGTGATGCCGTGAGGACGCAGCGCTTGTTCCAGCTGGTCGTAGGCGCTTTGCGAATCGAGGGTGAGTTCGCCCCGGATGCGCAGGCGATAGCCGTCGTTGGGGAGGCCCCAGCGCAGTTCCTCGATGCGCAGGACGCGCCCCACCAGGTGCGGCAATTGCTCTTGGAGACTGAGAGGGTCGGGTGGTTGTGGGGAAAGCATGTTCATTCGTTGTGCCTTGGAAGTTAAAAGGCGGGAGTGGATGGGAGTCGAACCCACCGCGGCCCGCAACGCGACCCGCCACCGGTTTTGAAGACCGGGGAGCCCACCGGGACTCAACCACCCCCGAGGGAGTGTGCAGATTATACCGCAATGCGATCTCCCCTTTGATTTGATCTTTTCCATGGTGATATACTTGCGGTTTGAGGTGCTTTGATGTCGGTTGATGAAATTCTGGCTTTGCTTCCTGAATCCTCCTCGCCTGTCGATCAGGACTTGATTCGTCGCGCCTACCGCGTGGCCGAGCAGGCGCATCGCAAGCAAAAGCGCGCCTCGGGCGAACCGTACTTTTTGCACTGTGAGGCTGTTGCGAAGATCCTCGCCGAGATGCACATGCCCCCGGTGGCAATCGCCGCGGGTTTGCTCCATGACACGGTGGAGGACACCGACATCACAGTGGAAGATTTGCACCGCGACTTTGGCGAGCGCGTCGCTCACCTGGTTGACGCGGTGACCAAGCTGACATCCTTGCCGCGCGTCTCGCGCGGCGATCAGGTGGGGGATGAGGCGATCGACAGCGAGCCGGAGCCAACTGCTGGCGAAAAAACCTCAGCGAGCAAAGCCTCTCTGGCAACCGCCAGCCTGCGCAAGACTTTTCTGGCGATGGCGGACGATCCCCTGGTGGTGTTGATTAAGTTGGCAGATCGCTTGCACAACATGCGCACCCTTGGCCATATCCCCAACGAGGAAAAGCGCAAGCGCATCGCCCGCGAGACGATGGACATCTTCGCCCCACTGGCCAGTCGTCTGGGTATCTGGCAGATGAAGTGGGAGCTGGAAGATATCTCTTTCCGTTATCTGGACAACGAGAAATACCTGGCGATCGCCCGGAAACTGGATGAGCGCCGTTCTGAGCGCGAACTTCAAGTCAGCAAGATCTGCAAACGGCTGCGCGAGGTGCTGGAAGATGCCGGGATCACGAACGCCACCGTCACAGGACGCCCCAAGCACATCTATTCGATCTACCGTAAGATGCAGCGCAAGGGCGTCCCCTTTGAAGAGGTGTATGATGTGCGCGGGGTGCGCATCATCGTGCCCAAAAAGGCGGATTGCTACGCCGTGTTGGGGGTGATCCATGCCAATTGGCGGCCGATCCCCGGCTCATTTGACGATTACATCGCCGCGCCGAAGGAGAACTTCTACCAGTCCCTGCACACTGCTGTGCTCTATGAGGATGGTCGCACCCTGGAGGTGCAGATCCGCACTCCGGAGATGCACCGCAATTCGGAGTACGGCATCGCCGCACACTGGCGGTATAAGGAGGGCGGCGGAGACGACCCTGAATTTGAACGTCGCATCCAGTATTTGCGCCAGTTAATGGAATGGCGGCAGGACGTGGATGACGCCCAGGAGTTCGTTGACGGGATGAAGTCGGACGTGTTTGGTGATCGCGTCTATGTGTTTACCCCTCAGGGGGATATCATCGACCTTCCGCAGGGGGCCACGCCGATCGATTTTGCCTACCATATTCACACCGATGTCGGCCACCGCTGCCGCGGCGCTAAGGTGGGGGGGCGGCTGGTGTCGCTGGATTACGAACTTAAGACCGGCGATCAGGTAACGATCCTCACGGCCAAGCGCGGCGGCCCCAGCCGCGACTGGTTGAACCCGCATCTCGGCCTGGTCAAGACGCAGCGCGCCCGCTCCAAGATCCGACGTTGGTTTAAGGTGCAAGCGCGCGAACAGAACGTCAAAAACGGGCGCGAGATGCTGGATCGGGAACTGCGTCAGCTTGGCCTGGTGGATGTCAACCTGGAGGATCTGGCGCACAAGCTGAAATTTAAGTCTCTGGATGACCTCTGCGCGGCCCTGGGGTGCGGCGACCTCCCCTTGACGCGCGTCTCGAATGAGTTGATTCTGATCGAGGAGGAACACCAGGACGACTTTGAGTTTCCGCTGCCCCCGCCGATGGAGCTGGAGGTGCGCGAGACCAATGGGGTGACTGTGCGCGGCCTCAAGGGGTTGCTCACTCGCATGGCGCGTTGTTGTAATCCGGCGCCGGGGGATGAGATCGTCGGCTATATCACGCGCGGGCGCGGCGCAACCATTCACCGCCGCGATTGTCCCAACGTGCTCAACGTGAAGGACAAGGAGCGCCTTGTAAAGGTCTCCTGGGGGGAGGCTTTGCACACCTTCCCGGTGCCTGTGCGCATTAAAGCTTACGATCGCGAAGGGTTGATGAAAGACATTTCCACCTTGTTGACCGACGAGGGGGTGAGCATGAACCGGGTGCATGTTGACGTCAACCGGCGTAACATGGCGACTTTCGATCTGGTGCTGGAGGTGCGCAACATCGCTCATCTCAGCCGGATTCTGGAT
>WFTY01000262.1 GCA_015485245.1 Anaerolineales bacterium
AGGTGCGCCCTGGGCGCGCTGGCCTGGCGCGTGGAGCGGTGTACTCTGGCTGTTGATGAGTTTTTTGCAGCCGATCACGGTGCTGGTGGCCTGGGCGGTGATTGGGGCGCATGGCGTGGTGATGCTGGCGCGCCGCGACGACTGGCGGTGCTGGCTGAAACGCGGGGGTGTGGCTGTGGCGCTGTCGGCGCCGATTGTTTTATATACCGCGATTATCTTCAACACCGACCCATTGTTAAGTCGCTGGACGGCGCAAAACCTCCTGTATTCACCGCACCCTTTGCATTACCTGGCGGCCTATGGCTTGCTGCTGCCGCTCGCCCTTTGGGGGGCGCGTGCCCTGCTGCGTGCTCAGAATGACGCGGCCTGGTTGCTTTTCGGGTGGGTGCTGTTGTTCCCCTTGCTGGTTTATTTTCCTTATCCGGTGCAACGCCGTCTGGGGGAGGGATTCTGGCTGGTGGTGCTTGCTCTGGGACTGGCGGGCGCGGAGCGATATCCCCGTTGGGGACAGGCTGCGCCCTGGTTCTTCGTATTGACTTTGCCTACCACCATCTTGCTGCTGGCAGGGGGGGCGCAGACTGCAGCGCACCCTTCTTCCCCTGCTTTCCTCCCCGCGGAGGAAGTTGCCGCTTTCCTCTGGCTGGATGAGCACGCGCCCAGCGACGCGGTGGTGTTGTCGGCTTTTTCTACCGGCAATGAGCTGCCCGCCTGGGCGCCGGTTTACGTGATCGTCGGGCATGGGCCAGAGAGCATCAACCTGGCTGCGCTCGCTCCGCGGGTGGCTGGTTTTTATAAAAGGGACACCTCTGCTGCCAAGCGCGTCACGTTGCTCGGTGAATTTGGCGTGGATTACGTCTTCTGGGGGCCGGAGGAGCGCGCTCTGGGATCGTGGAATCCGCGCGCGGAGGCGTATTTGCGCCCGGTGTACGACCGCGAGGATTATGTGATCTTTGTTGTGACCGATTTGCCTCAATGATGAAAATAAGGCGTCGAATTCACCTGCCGTACCTGTGGCTGGTTTTCCCTCCGTTGATCTTGTTCTCTCCGCTGTTGTTTGGGGGCAAGGCTTTGTTTTGGGGGACTCCGGCATTGCAGTTTGTTCCCTGGTGGAAACTGGCCTGGGATGCGGTGCTGGCTGGTCATTTGCCGTTGTGGAATCCGCTCTCCGGGATGGGGGCACCGTTACTGGCGAATTATCAATCGGCGTTGCTTTACCCGCCGACCTGGATGTATTTTGGTTTTTATGCCTGGGGCGGACTGCGAGCGATGGCCTGGGCACAGGCTTTGATGGTATGCCTGCACCTGGTTTGGGCCAGCGTGGGCATGGTTGCGCTGGCGCGCCGCCTGGGGCTGGGCGCGCTGGCGCAAACGGTCAGCGGGTTGGCGTTTGGACTTTCGGGTTACCTGGTGGCGCGCGCCTGGTTCGCCAGCATCAATGCCACGGTGGCCTGGCTGCCGTGGGTGCTGCTGTTTACTTTGCAGGTGGCGCGCCGGGGCGCCCGCGGAGACGTCATTCGACTGATCTTAACGATTGCCATGTTGTTGTTGGCCGGGCACGCGCAGACTGCCTGGTACACCCTGCTACTGGCTGGAACTTGGGCGTTCTACTGGGGCTGGCACGCCGCTGAAGGAGCGGGCAATTGGCGCAGCGCCAGGGCGAGCTGTCTGCGGTTTGGTGGCGCCGCGCTGATGGGGGCGTTGTTGGCGGCCGCGCAGTTGCTCCCCACCGCGGAGTACCTCATCCAGTCGGCGCGGGCGACGGCGGTGGAATACGACTTCGCCATGACTTATTCTTTCTGGCCGTGGCGTCTGTTGGGGTTGCTCTCCCCGCATCTGTTCGGCAGCCCGGCATCGGGGGATTACTGGGGCTACGGCAATTACTGGGAAGACGCGGTGTATATCGGTCTGTTGCCGTTCTTGTTGGCCGTGGGGGTGCTGATCCGGCGGCGGGCTGCGGCATGCAGACGGGCGCCCTCCGTGCGCGATCCGTTGGCCTTATTTCTTGGATGGCTTATCTTGGTCTCTTTCCTGCTTGCTCTGGGGAGAAACACACCTCTCTTCCCCTGGTTGTACCGCCATGTGCCGACCTTCGCCATGCTCCAGGCCCCGACTCGCTGGACGCTTTGGGCGGAGTTCGCCCTGGCCTTGTTGGCCGGGCTGGGGACGGAGCGCTGGCGGAGACCCGAAGGGCGGGCGCTTTATTGGATGCGCCTGGCGACGGCGGGCGCGCTGGCGGTCGCGCTGGGCGCGGGTTTGACTTTGCTGGCGTTGGGTGAAGTTCGGCTGACGCTGGTGCGCGGCGTGGCTTTGGCCGGGTTCTGGGGGTTGGGTGCCGGCGCACTGGCGTTGTCCGCCCCACCGCGCGGCGCTTCACAAACGCGGGGATGGTCGCTCGCGGTGGTGTTGTGGGTGACAGGCGATCTGCTCTTCGCTGGATGGGGGTTGAATCCTGGGGTGGGTTTGGAATTCTATACAGCCTCGCCTCCCAACCTCGCTCAGGTCGAAGCTTCTCTGGGCGCAGGGCGTTTGTATTTTCCGCGCTCCGAAGAAGATGAACTGAAGTACGCCCGCTTTCTGCGCTTTGATACCTTCGATCCCGGCCTGGAATGGATGCAACTGCGGGCTGCATTTTTGCCCAACCTTAACCTGTTGGACGGGTTGGCTTCGGTCAATCAGTTTGATCCCTTGACGCCGGGGCGTTACGCGCGTTGGATGGATGCATTGGATGCCGCGGGCGAAGCCAGTCGTGAGCGGTTGCTGGATCTGATGGGAGTGGGTCTGGTTGAGCATCTCTACGGGGTGGATGATGGGGCAGAAGTGGTGTTTCTCCCTCGGGACGATCCAGCGCGCTGGTGGTGGGTGGGCTGCGCGCGGATTGCACTGCGCGCGCAGGATGCCTGGGAGCAGGTTGTCGCCGGGCGCTGGCGCGCGCGGGAGCTGGTTGTCCTGGAAGGAGAGCGTTCCCTGGTGGTTCCCGATTGCTCCGCGGGCGAAGGACAGGTCCGCTTGATCGCCGAAACACCCAACTCTTTGACTCTGGAGGCCGTTGCCGGTCAGGATGGTTGGCTCGTCGTCGCCGATACATGGTATCCAGGCTGGATAGCGGAGGTGGATGGCCGCGCTGTCGACCTTTATCGGGCGAATTATTTGTTTCGCGCCATCCCCCTTCCAGCGGGAATGCACATCGTGCGGTTGGCGTACCGCCCGTTGTCGTTTTATGTTGGTTTGGGCCTCAGTCTGCTTGCTGCTGTCAGCGTCGGGCTGGCTGGAATCTTTGGTTTTGATCGCGCTTTCGGTTACAATAAATGCGATGAAACAACTACGTAATTCGATCCTGACCCTCTTCCTTGTGATCGGGGTTTTCCTCAATATCGAACGCCTGGACGTGGGTGCCACCGCGGACGTGGTGGATATGCAGAGTTTTGTGTATTTGTTGGGGCTGTTGATCGTTGTGGCGCATTTGTTGATCGAAGAACGCTGGCATCCGCCGTTGCTCCTCAGCCTGGGCTTTTGGCTGGGGGTGTACTTGTTGCTCAAATTGACGCTGTTCGCCTCGCGCCCCTTTCTGGGCGGGCAATACACTTATCTGTCGATTACAGAGATGGCGATGCTGGGCTTGGTGATCGTGACCGCTGTGCGCCTGGCTTGCGATTTGCATGAGATTCGCGAGACAATCGCTAACGTCACTCTGGAGGACGTCAGCGATCGCGTTAAGCCGTTAGAGCAAGCTGAACGTGAGATTTCCAAGGAGTTTGCCCGCAGCCGGCGTTATAACGTGCCGTTGAGCGTGATGGTTCTGAAGGTGGACCCTGGCGAGAAGCAGATTTTTCTGCGCCGCGCCGCGGAGGAGTTGTTTGAAGGCTTGATGGAACGCTACGCCGTCAACCGGTTGATGCGTGTGCTGGATCGCGAGCTGCGGCGCACTGATCTGGTGTTGGATCGTACGCGGGACAATGAGATTGTGCTCGTGCTGCCGGAGACCGACGCCGGGGGGACAGATATCCTGGCTGAGCGGGTGCGTCAATTGGTGAAGGAGCGTTTGGGGATCGACGTCGCTGCCGGCTATGCCAGTTTTCCCGATGAGGCTTTGACCTTTGACGATTTATTGGAGCAAGCCGAAAAACGCTTCCGCCTGCCGGCGAACAGCACGGCGGTTGAAGTTGACGATGTCTGATTGGCTGGTTGAGCCGCATTATCCCTCTCGCCGCGATGAAAAGAGCGAGAACCTTGTTGTGCAGTATCCCTGGCTGCAACGTTACCGGCCAGGGAAGCGTTTGCTGCCAACGCGGTATTACCTGTGCGTGAAGCGTCTGTTGGATCTGGCCCTGACTTTGCTTGCACTGCCGCTCTGGTTGCCGTTGATGGGCCTGATCGCCCTGTTAATTAAGTTGCAAGACCCTGAGGGGGAGGTGATTTTTGTGCAGGAGCGAACGGGTAAGGGGGGGCGGCGTTTTGGGATGCTCAAGTTTCGCACAATGGTGGTCAACGCGGAGGAATTGAAAGCCGAGCTGGTGCATCTCAATGAATTGCAGTGGCCGGATTTCAAGATTGCCGATGACCCACGCGTCACGCGCGTGGGGAAATTCCTGCGTCGCACCAGCCTGGATGAACTGCCACAATTCATTAACGTGCTGCGTGGCGAGATGAGCCTGGTTGGGCCGCGCCCAACCTCCTTCAGCGCCGAGACGTATTCCCTGTGGCAAACGGAACGCCTGGATGTCGTCCCGGGCATTACGGGTCTGTGGCAGCTTTTGGGCCGTGGTGAAACCGAATTCGACGAGCGCCTGCGCATGGATATTGCTTATATTGAAAGGCGCAGTTTGTTGTTTGACCTGGAGATTCTGGCGCGCACGGTTATTTCCGTGCTGCAACGCAAGGGCGCGTATTGAGCATAAGAGTGATTTAACGGTGTATAATAATTTTAGATAAAATCACTCTGGAATGCAGGGGTGTGTGACTAATTGTGCGTGTGTTGTCAGGGCATCGTTTGCGCTGATATTTCGGAGGAGAGACATGGAATTTCGTTTATACCTGCAAATGTTGCGGCGGAGCTGGTGGATCGTGTTTATGACCGCTTTTGCCGCCACGGCGATTGCGCTGGGGTTGGCCTATATTTCTACGCCGATTTATCGAGCGACGGTCAAGTTGGTGGTCAGTCCAAATATCGAGGCTTACACTGCTCAAGATCAGGCAAAAATCGTCAGCAGCCTGGTGGCGTTGGACAAACGTTCGATCGTCGGCACCTACGCCGAGGTGCTCAACAGTGTGCGGATCTATAATGATACGCTCGACCGTTTGGGGTACAACAGCGCCGATCTGGCAGATTACACTCACGTCGCCGTCGTCTTGCCGGATGCCAATATCTTGGAACTTTCCGTGGAGGGGCCAGATCCGATGACCACAGCGGTGCTGGCGAACGCGCTTGGGAAAAACGCGGTAGAGTACATCGCCAGCCTGTATTCGGTGTATAGCATCACCGTGCTGGACGCGGCCACCGTCCCGGTTGAGCCGATTCGCCCGCAGCCGGCGCGCGACGCCTCGCTGGCTTTTGTGTTGGGGGTGCTCTTTGGGGCTGTGCTGGCGATCATTCGGGAGCAGTTGCGTACGCCGCTGGAGGCTCTGCTGGCGCGCACACAGCTGGACGGCTCTTCCAACGCTTACACCCGGCGATACTTTGAGGATCGCTTGGACGACCTGGTGACGCGCGATCCCGATCAGTTGACCTCTCTGGGGCTGGTGCGCCTGGAAAACCTGGCGACCTACCTCGAGGTGATGCCCCAGCCTGTGGTGCAGCAACTCCTGCGGCAAATTACCAATATTATGCGCAAAGAGTTGCGCGGCAATGATATCATCGGGCGTTGGGACGATCTGACCTTTTCCATCTTGCTGCCTGACACACCCGGCAAAGCTGCAGAGCGCACCATGCGACGCGTCCAGCAGGCACTTTCGCGTCCGATGAGCTTCAGCCCGGATGGCGAGAAGGCTTCGTTGGAGCCGAAAGTCGGCATTGGTGAACGTCTGCCTGGCGAAACGGCTGTTGTGCTGATCGAGCGCGCCGAAACAGCTCTGGATGAGGCTGAACACCAAGAAGCCGGGCTGGTGCTCTTTAAGACGCGGGCATTGATCGGATTCTAGTATCGCTCAGGATGCCGCCTCAGGAGAATGTTGGGACGGCACAGATAGATTGGTGAGGATATATGTCCATTCGGGTGACAAGCGTTATCAGCTATGGCCTGCAACTGCTTTACGGCCTGGTAGGGTTGTTGATCGGGGTGCTGGCAGGGTATCTGGTGTACACCACTCCGGATACTTTGAAGCTGTTTGTCATCGTCATTGGTTTTTTTGCCTTCGCCGTCTCGGTGGCGCGTCTGGAATGGGGGTTGTTGTTGCTCGCCTTCATGGTGTATACCAACCTCTCAGATATTGCCATTAAATTCCACGGGGCGCCTTCGGTGGCGAAGTCTTTTGTGGTTTTGTTGCTCTTTGCCATTGCCATGCGCTGGATTGTGTACTCGGAGCAGCCGCGCGGCTGGTATCGCGCGGCTATCTCAATGGCGATCTACATCCTGGTGACGTTCGCTTCTGTGCTTTACGCTGCTGACCCCACTCGTTCGCTGGCCGCGGTGGAGACTCTGATCAAGAATGCTTTCATTGTGATCGCGGTGGTGATCTTGTTGCAAAGCGGCGTTACCCTGCGGCGGGTGGTGTGGGCTTTGTTGATCGCGGGGATATTCCTGGGCACGTTGACGATTTTTCAATATCTAACCAATACATATAACAACAATTACTTTGGCTTTGCGCAAAACAACGTGGCTGCTTTGATCGGCGCTTCGAAAACCAATCGTGTTGGTGGCCCGATTGGCGACCCTAACTATTATGCGCTGATTATGCTGGTGCTCGTCCCCTATGCCATGGATCGTATCTGGAATGAGCGTAACCGCTGGCTGCGTTTGTTGGCGATCTGGGCTTTTGCCGTTTGTGTCGGCGCGGTGGTGCTGACGTTTTCGCGCAGCGGCTTTGTCGCCCTGGTTGTGGTGGTTGGGTTGATGTTCCTTTATCACACGCCTAATTTAAAAAATTTGCTCATCATCCTGCTGGTTTCAATCATCCTGTTGCAGTTTGTCCCCGCGCAGTACACTGCTCGCCTGGAGTCGTTGACGTCTTTTCTGCCGGGAGGCAGTCGTAATCTGCGAGCGGACGCGGCCATCCGCGGGCGAGTTAGCGAGCTGTTAGTGGGGCTGCGTATGTTTCAGGATCACCCCGTCCTTGGGGTGGGATATGACAATTACCCGGTTTACTATCAGGAATACTCGCGCCAGGTTGGCCTCGACCCGCGGGCGACGGAGCGCTCGGCCCACAATCTGTATGTCGAAATCCTGGCCGAAACTGGACTGGTGGGGCTGACCGTATTTTCGTTGATTGTTTTCTTTACCTTGCGCAACCTCTATTGGGGTGTGCAGGAATTGCGCGCCAGAGGCGAGGAGGATGTGGCGGGTATGGTGGCCGCCGTGGGCGTTGCGGTGGTGGGCTATCTGGTGGCGTCAATGTTCATCCACGATGCTTATCAGCGGTATTTCTGGTTGCACCTCGCCATCGCCATGGCCGCGCCGAATGTGGTCGCTGCGACCATGGTGAACCATCGGACTTATCGAGACTACGTGTAAAACGCTTATGCCCGCTTCTTCCGCATCGGATGATTCGACCCGGCGGGTGACTCGCAAGGCCATTCAGGGGACGCTTTGGACTTATCTCTCCTACATCGCCGGTAAACTGCTTTCCTTTGTGACTACGGTCATCCTGGCGCGCCTGCTGTTGCCGGAAGAGTTCGGGCTGGTGGGTTATGCCACCGTGGTTATTCAATACTTGGATGTGGTCAACACGCTGGGTATGGGAACGGCGGTGATATCGCGGCGCGATCGTCTTGCAGAGGCGGCCAACGCGGCATTTTACATCAGCATCGCGGTGGGAGCTGTGCTTTACGGGATGGCCTGGTTAGGCGCGCCCCTCGCGGCGACATATTTTCGCGAGCCGCTTGTCACGCCCATGTTGCGTGTGATCGCCTTGTTGTTGCCGTTGAACGCAGTGAGCGTGATCCCCGGCGCGTTGATCCAGCGCGATCTTCGCTTTGGGATCAAGATTATCCCCGATTTGAGCAGCAGCCTGGCGAAAGGCGCGGTCTCCATCCTGATGGCCTGGCAAGGGTTTGGCGCCTGGAGTCTGATCTGGGGACAGATTGCCAGCGTTTTTGTGGCAGGTCTGTTGCATTGGGCGTTGGCCGGATGGCGTCCCACGCGAGTGTTTGATCGCCGGATCACCCGCGAGATGCTCTCCTTTGGCGGCCATATCATTGCCGTGGGCTTTATCGGCGCTTTGCTAAATAACGTGGATTATCTGATTATCGGCCGTATGTTGGGGGCGGTGGCGCTGGGTGTGTACACCCTGGCCTATCGTATGCCGGAGTTGGTGATTCGCAGCATCAACCTGGTGGTTGGGCGAGTTGCTCACCCGGTGCTTTCCACGGTTCAGATGAGCGCGGCAGACCTGCGTGCCATGTACCGTCGTTACCTGCGTTACACGGCGTTGATTATCTTTCCCGCCGGTGTGGGGGTTGCCTTGCTCTCCGGGCCGATCATCCGCGTGTTCTATACTGCCAGGTGGGCTGCTGCCATCCCGGTGATGCGCTGGATCGCTCTGGCAGTGACGATCGCCGCCATGGGACATATCCCCGGTGTGCTTTATAAATCGATCAACCGTCCCGATATCCTGAACAAACTGGCGTTGGTCAAGCTGCCGGTGGTAATCGGCGTGTTGTGGTTTGCCACCCGCTGGGGTATCGAAGGCGTTGCTTTAGGGCATGTGGCGCTGGCGTTGTTTAAAGTCACGTTGGACACCCTCGTCGCCAGCCGTTTCGTTCAGGCCGGAGTGTGGGATGTTCTGCGCGCCATCTACCCGGCGTTGGTTGGCACGTTGGTGATGGGGTTGGCTGTTTGGGGCTTGCTGTTTATTTTTGCCTCTGGGGATGTACGGGCCATCGTCTTGGGCACGGCTACTGGGGCGCTGGTTTATCTGACGGCTTTGCTGCTGGTGCGTCGCGATGTGGTTTTAAACACCGCAGGGGTGGTGTGGGATGCTATGCGATCATTGAGGGCAGGATGATAGCTGCAAACCTTGCGCGGGTCAGCGCTATTATCAGCGCTTATAACTGCGCCGCCTATGTGGAGGACGCGATAGTCAGCGTGCTGGCGCAAACACGCCCGGTGGATGAGATCATCGTTGTGGATGACGGCTCGACCGATGACACCGCCGCCCGGGTGGCGCGTTTCGCCGATCGCGGAGTGCGCTACATCCATCAGGAGAACCGGGGTTCTGGCGCGGCGCGTAATCGCGGGGTTGCAGCGGCCTCTGGGGATGTTTTGGCTTTCCTGGATTGCGACGACCTCTGGCTGCCGCACAAGACGGAGATACAGTTGCGGTATCTGGAAACGCACCCTGAGGTAGCCCTGGTTGGCGGAGACAGTTGGTGGTGGGTGGTGGAGGAGGATGACTGGTCGCTCAAGCGACGTGGTGGCGTGGCGCCCCGGCGTGCTGCTGCGGAGATCCTGGTACGCAACTTTGTCGGCAATCCTTCCGCTACATTGATCCCTCGCTGGGCGCTGGATGAGGTCGGGCTGTTTGATGAAGGGCTGCGCTGGGGAGTGGACTGGGACTTGTGGATGCGCCTGATCGAGCGCCTGCCGTTTGGGTTTGTGGAGCAGCCGGTGCTGATCTATCGGTGGCACCGCGGCAATGTCTCCCATGAGGCCATGTGGACGCGCTTCGATGCTCTGCTGAGCTTGGCGTGCCGCCACATTCGGGCTTACCGGCCGGCGTGGCAAAGGCCGTTGCTCGCTGCGCGAGTTCGCGCGAGGGATGCGCTGGCCCGCGCCTGGTATCTGCGGAAAGAGGGCGCTCCGCGAATGCGCTGGCTTGCTTATGGGGCACGGGCGTTGTGGCATGCTCCCTGGGAGGATCTGGGGGCGAAGCTGGGCTTGCTGGCGAGCGGCATCCCTGGTGTGGAAGCCCTGAAGCGCCGGCGCGCGCCGGGCGCCCGTGAGCGCCCTGATTTGCACTCTTTACTCATCCTGCCGCCGGGATGCCGTTATTCGTTCATGCGAGAGGGGACATGATGTACATCGCTCAACTGATTGATAGCCTTTCCCTGGGCGGCGCGCAGATTCTAATAAAGACTTTTGCCGAAGTGATTTTGCAAGGCAGCGAGGAACGGCATCGCCTGGCGGTCATCAGTCTGGGGTTCAACACGGGCTCTTCCTTGCCGGAAGAGCTGAGGGCGATGGGGGTGGCGGTCTACTGCCTGCCAACGAGGAGGCTGCTGGATTGGTCGCAAGTCGTTCGCTTGGGGCGCCTGATTTTCCAGCAACGCTTTGATGTGATTCACACACACCTGCCGCGGGCGCATATCCTGGGCGCGTTGTGGGGGAGGATGAGCGGTACCCCTGTGGTGAGCACGTTGCATTCCACAGGCGAGGAACAACGCCACTATAACCCTGCGCGTTACCGCCTGGAAAGCCTGGCGTTAAGGTTCGGCGCGCAGGCGGTGATCGCGGTCGGCCATGCTGTCGCGGATGCTCACCGCCAGCGCCTGGCACCGCGGCGCATTCTGGTCGTCCCCAATGCGGTGCGACCGGTGCCGCCGTTGGATGATGCCAGCCGGACTAACCTCCGTCAGGCGTTGGCGGGCGATGCGGCGCGGCCCTTGTTGATCGCCGTGGGGCGCTTATTGCCTCCTAAGGCCTATAAGGATCTGCTGGTAGCGATGACTTATCTGCTTCGGGAGCACCCGCGCGCCTATCTGGTGATCGTCGGTGATGGTGATTTGAAGACAGACCTTCAGGTGCAGATTCGGGCGCTTGGCCTGACCGAAAGTGTCGCTTTGCTGGGCGCGCGCGCTGACGTCCCGCGCCTGCTGGCCGCGGCGGACGTTTTTGTCAGTTCCTCGCAGCGTGAGGGGTTGCCTTTGGCGGTGCTGGAGGCCATGTCCGCTGGGCTGCCGGTGGTGGCGACTGCGGTGGGCGACCTGCCGCGCCTGGTCACGCCGACGCGCGGACTGCTTGTTCCTGTGCATCAGCCTGAAGCGCTTGCGGAGGCGATCACTTCGCTGTTGAGCGATTCAACGCGGCGTCTTTTGTTGGGCCAGGCCGGACAAGACTATGTGCTGCGCGAGCATGCGCCGCAGGTGTGGGTGGAGCGCTTGTTGATGATCTACCAAC
>WFTY01000263.1 GCA_015485245.1 Anaerolineales bacterium
GCTAAGCGCCTGCTGCATTGCCAGATGGATGATGGTCGCAGCCCCCTCCTCCGGGGTTTTGCCTTTTTTGCGCCGCCAATCCCACACCCAACGGACGACCCCCCAGGTGCCTTTCATGCCAATCTGGGTGTTGACCAGCCCGGGATCGACGGCATAGGCGCGCACGCCGGTGGCGGCATAACGTCGGTTGAACTCCACGGTGAAAAGCACGTTGGCAACCTTGGATTGGCGGTAGGCGCGCAGGGTGTTGTAGCCGCGCCGTAGCATGGGGTCTTCCCAGTGAATGCGCGCCCCGCGGTGCGATTTGGAACTCACCGTCAGCACACGCCCCGCGGGGGCGGCTTGCAAGGCGGGCAGCAGCTCATGAGTGAGCAGGAAGGGAGCCAGGTGGTTGACGGCGAACTGGGTTTCATAGCCATCCTCCGTCTCGGTGCGGCGGTTAGTGACCATGGCGGCGTTGTTGACCAGCACATCCAGATGTCCATCGGGCAGCAGGGGGCGGGCAGCCACCGCCAGTTGGCGTACCTGCCGCAGGGAGGACAGGTCGGCGAGGAGATAGCGCACCCGCGCCTGTGGAAACGCCTCTCGAATGGCGGCTTCCGCCCCGGCGCAGCGTTCCGCCGCCCGTCCCACGCCGATGACAAAGCACCCCTGCCCGGCCAACTGACGCGCCGCCGCCAGCCCAATGCCGGAGGTCGCGCCGGTGATGAGAACGGTTTTCATTGGCAGCAGCCGCTTTCAGGGGGCTTCACACTCGCAGGTCTCCGGGTTCCAAACGTACTGCACCGTTGTGTTCCCATAAACGAACCGCGGACAGCCCTCCGGCGGCGGCGAACACACCGTGGGCCGCGGCGTGCTCGTGGGTGTGGGCGTGGGCGTAGGCAAGGGGCACAGGCCGGGATAGTCTGTCTTCGGCTCAAAGCCGTAACTCCAACGGCAGGTGTTATCCACCGAGTACAACGCCGCCAAAGGGTAGTTCTCATTGTTGATTGCCGGGGAGCCTGCTTCTTGCAAGGTGAAGCGGTCGTTGTAATCGAACCAGCCGGGCTGCTGCACACCCTCATCGCACCAGCCGCCCCACAAAAAAGTTCCCGGCGATTCAATCAGACCGAGTTTAAACGCCAGTTGCACCCGGTCGGGATGTGATGGATCGCGACGTATCCAGGCGGCATCGGGGTCGTCGCCCCGCCCGGCGTCAAAGACCAGTTGATCGTACCCGTCCAGGCCGGAGAGCGGGGCTTCGGCAGACATGGGGGAGAAGCCGCCCACGTCTTCATTTGAATCACGCCAGACTTTGACGCCATCGGTGGTCCACTCGCTCGAAGGGGGAACCAGCCCGCCAATCAGCCAATCCCCGCGCCCGTCGCGGTCGGTATCGATTTCCACCGCGTAGAACGCCGACGCGCCTTCCGGCGGAGTCCCCTCCAGATGCAGCACAACGTAGATCCACACATCCCCCTCACCAACCTCCACTTTGGTGATGTCCAGGTAAGGCTGATAGGTCATCTCATCTGCTGTGAAGGGACGCTCAAGAAGGTTGATGGGCAGGCTGTCGCCAATGGTGCGGCGTTCGGGAGCAAACACCTCGGATGAGATATCCGATACCCAGGTGCGAATGCGCGCCGGCTCGCCAGGGCGGGTGAGATGTTCTATCAGCGGCTCGGGAGTTAGCGAAGGGGTAACTTGCTGAGTGACGGTCGCCGAAGCCGCTACGGGCGCGACAGCCTGCTCCACGGTCGGCTGAGATTGCTGCGCCAGCAAGGTCATTTGCACCGAGAGCGCGACCTGGGTGGCGTTCAGGTCGCTCGCCGAGGGGCCTTGGGGGGAAGCCGGGCCGCCGCAGGCCAGCGCGGCGGCAAAGAGAGAAAGCAACACAAAAATCATCTGCACGTTTTTTCGAGACATCGTTACACCTCTCCGCCTTTCTGCATTGTTCGGTTACACCCACATTCACATTATTGCAGAATCAGGAGGGCGAATCAAGCAGTCAAAAGTACCGGTTTTCTCATAACTTCTTCTCGCCGTCTTCACAATTTATTCACAACTGTCACATAAACTTGCTTCAAGACACTTTTTATAGACCCTGATGGCCCCGGCGCTCAACAACCAGTTGTTCCTCAGCGAAACGCCCGACGCGGCCATCTACCAGATTATCGCCGGGGGCGTGCCCGGCACGCTGATGCCCACCTGGGGCAGTCGCCTGAGCGATTACGAGATTCAAACCCTGGTGGCCTACCTGCGCAGTCTGGAAGAGAGCGCCCCGTCCATCCTTCCGCCGATCCGCGAGCCGTAAATCCCTCACCGCCCCCTAATCCCTGCTCCCTGATCACCACAAGAAACAGGTATAATCAAACACATGAGCGACCTGTTCAGCCACGCCCTGGAGGAAAACCTGCGCCGCGAAGCCCCGCTGGCGGCGCGCATGAGGCCGCGCACGCTGGAGGAGTTCGTCGGGCAGGAGCACATCCTCGGCGAGGGCAAACTGTTGCGCCGCGCCATCTTGGCCGATCGGCTGTTCGCCTCCATCATCCTGTGGGGGCCGCCAGGCACGGGAAAAACCACGCTGGCGATGGTGATCGCCAACCAGACCCAATCGCACTTCGAGACGCTTTCCGCCGTGCTGGATGGCAAAGCACGTCTGCGACAGGTGGTGGACGAGGCCATCGAACGCCGCCGTCTGTATCAGAAGAAAACCATCCTCTTCGTCGACGAAGTTCACCGCTGGAACAAAGCCCAGCAAGATGCCCTGCTGCCTCACGTCGAAAACGGCACACTCACCCTGATCGGCGCCACCACCGAGAACCCTTACTTCGAGGTCATCGGCGCACTGGTCTCGCGCTCGCGCGTCTTTCAACTCCACCGCCTGGAAGACCGCCACATTCGCGCCTTGCTGGAGCGCGCCCTGCACGACCCAGAGCGCGGCTATGGCAAGAGAACAGTGACGGTTGACGAAGACGCCATGCAACATCTGATCACCGTCGCCGGGGGCGACGCCCGCAACGCGCTTAACGCGCTGGAACTGGCGGTGGAATCCACGCCTCCCGACGCCAACGGTCGGATTCACATCACCCTGGAAGTAGCGCAGGATTCCATCCAGCGGCGGGCGGTGCTCTACGATAAGGACGGCGACGCCCACTACGACACCATCTCAGCCTTCATCAAATCGGTGCGCGGCTCCGACCCCGACGCGGCCCTCTACTGGCTGGCGAAGATGCTCTACGCCGGGGAAGACCCGCGCTTCATCATGCGGCGGCTGCTCATCCTGGCAGGCGAGGACATCGGCCTGGCCGACCCGATGGGGCTGGTGGTCGCCAACGCCGCGGCGCAGGCCCTCGACTATGTCGGCCTGCCAGAGGGCGTTTACCCCCTGGTGGAAGCCACGCTTTACCTCGCCACCGCGCCCAAATCTAACTCGGCTACCCACTACTTCAAGGCCTTCCAACTCATCGAGAAGGATGGTGTGGGCGAGGTGCCCCTTCACCTGCGTGATGGCAATCGCGACGCCGCTGCACTGGGCCACGGGAAAAACTATCAATACAGTCACGACGGGCCGGAGCATTTCCTCCCCCAACAATACCTGCCCAAAGACCTGCTGGGCACCTACTTCTATCGCCCTTCCAACCAGGGTTACGAGGCTCAAATTGTTGAACGGCTGGAACGCTGGAGGGAGGCCCAACGCAAGTCCCTGGGGATAGAAACAACCCAAACCCTGCCCGAACTCTCCGAGGAGACCGTGACCGACCTCAAGCGGAAGCACAAAGGGGAAAGCAGGTGATTGGGTCACAGGGAACCACCCCGACCAATCAGACCACCCGACCAACTAACCATGCCCACCATTCTCCTCATCCGCCACGCCGAGAACGAATACGTCAAAAAAGGCCGCCTCGCGGGACGGCTGCCGGACGTACATCTCAACGAAAAAGGCCGTCAACAGGCTGAACAACTGGCGCAGGCGCTGGCCCAGGCGCCGATTAAAGCCGTATACTCCAGCCCATTAGAACGCTGCCTGGAGACCGCTCAACCATTGTCCAAGATGCTGGGGGTGGAGGTAATCCCGCGGGAGGGGCTGCTGGAAATCGACTTCGGCACCTGGCAGGGAAAAACGCTCAAACAACTCCGCCGCCGCAGGTTGTGGCGCACTGTGCAGCACAACCCGGCGCGCATGACCTTCCCGCAAGGGGAGAGCTTCGCCGCCGCTCAGTTGCGCATCGCCAGCGAGCTGGAAGCCCTCAGCCAGCGGCACAAACCCCAAGACCTGATCGCCTGCTTCTCTCACAGTGACCTCATCCGCCTGGCGCTGGCTTACTACCTGGGCACACCGCTCGATCTCTTCCAGCGCATCGCCGTCGCGCCGGCTTCCATCTCCACGCTGCAACTGGGCGAACGCGGCGTGCGCGTGCTCCA
>WFTY01000264.1 GCA_015485245.1 Anaerolineales bacterium
AGACAGGATTCAGCTCTTCCGAGGGCCGCTGAACTATCAAGACGGTTCGCTTTTCCTGTCCGAGGGCCAAATCGCGAGCGAAAAACAAATCTGGTATATGGAACAACTTTTGCAAGGAATTGAAGGGCTGAGCAACTAGCCCTCCAGCGAATCCTATGAGCGAAACCACTCTGCAAACCCAACCCCGGCGCTCTATCCGTCGTCAGTTGCTGATGGGCAACATCTTCATCAGCGGACTGTTGCTGATAACGGGTGTGGTGCTTTTGGTGCAGGTTAACCGGCTCGTCCAGGCAACAACCACCCTCCAAGATGCCGAAAACCAGACCGAAGCCGCTCTGGCCGCGCAAACGGCCAGCAGCAACCTGATCGCTGCCGTCAGTCAATTGCTGCCGCTGGAAGAGGCGGAAACATTCGACGCCGCGCTCAGTGAAAACCTGGCCGAACTGACCAAGAGCCGGGAAATGCTCTCCAGCATGGAGGCCAACAGCCCGGAAGTCCTTCAGGTGGACGTGGACAGCTCCTTAACCACCATCAACAACCTGATCGGCATCGCCGAGACCATGCGCAACCAGGCCAATAATGAACAATGGCCCAGCGTGCGGGTGCGCATGGGCATCCTGATTCGCGACCAGCAGCTTCTGACCAACCAGCTCAACATCCTGGTGGAGCACACCGAAGAGATCGAAGATCAAGCCGCCATTCAGCTCAAAGAGGCCCAACGCGCCGTGACGCGCTATCCGGCTATCGCATTGATCACCGCGGTAGTCCTGATCTCCCTGCTCACCTACCAAACAAACATCAGCGTCGGCAGGCCGATTGTAGAACTCTCCAACGTGGTCAGCCGCATCGCCGAAGGCGATCTGGATCAACGCGTCCACATCGCCCAGGATAACGAGTTCCGGCAATTGGGCCGGGCCTTCAACTTGATGGCTGCGGAGATCCAACGCTCGCAAACCGAATTGGAACAGCGCGTAGCTGATCGCACCCAGGCCCTGCAACGGCGCGCCGTGCAGCTGCAAGCCGCCGCCGATGTAGGCCGGGCTGCCACCACAATCCGCGACCTGGATGCGCTGCTCACCGAAGTCACCCACCTGATCAGCCAGCGATTTGATTTCTACCACGTAGGCATCTTCTTCCTGGACAAAGATGAAGAATACGCCGTATTACAGGCCACCAACAGTGGGGGCGGCCAGCGCATGCTGGCTCGCGGGCACAAACTCCAAGTGGGCGGCACCAGCATCGTGGGCACAGCGACGGCCACCCGGAAGCCGCACATCGCCCTGGACGTCGGGCAGGACGCGGTGTATTTTGATAACCCTGACCTGCCGGAAACTCGCTCGGAGATGGCCCTGCCACTGATCGTCGGCGACACGCTGCTTGGAGTGTTAGACGTCCAAAGCAAGCGACAGGCCGCTTTCTCGGATGACGACATCGCTGTGCTGCAGGTGCTGGCCGACCAGGTAGCCGTGGCCATCGAAAACGCCCGTCTGTTCACCGAAAACCAGGAAGCGTTGGAGCTGGCCCGACGCGCCTACAGCGACTTCAGCCAGGCGTCATGGGGTGAACTGTTGCGCGCAAGGCCGCAACTGGGTTTCCGCTCTACCGAATTGCGCGATCTCATCCCCGTCAGTGAGGAATGGTCGGAAGACCTGTTGCAAGTCAGCGAGAAAGGCGAAAGCGTCCAAATCGACCCTCATACTCTGGCGATTCCGATCGTGCTGCGCGATCAGGTGCTTGGCGTCGTGCGGCTGACCAAAGCGGAGGAGACGCCTCCCTGGTCAGAAGAAGAAATCCAGCTGATGGACACCTTGATCGAACAACTGGAAATCGCCCTGGAAAGCGCCCGCCTCTTCAGCGACACCCGCAGACGCGCCGAACGCGAACGCCTAGTTACCGAAATCACCACCAAGATCCGCTCCACAACCGACCCGCAGAGCATGCTGGAAACCGCCGTGCGTGAGCTGCGCAACGCACTGGGCAGCCGCCGCGCGCAAATCGTCCTCCGCCCGGTGGAATCGATTGCCGCAGAGGATTGACATTCCCGCCATCGGGAGAAGCGAACAAGAGAGAGCCATGACTCGTATCATCGCCATCGCCAGTGAGAAAGGGGGCGTCGCCAAAACCACAACCGCCATCGCGCTGGGCGGCGCACTGGTTCAACTAGGCCAGGACGTGCTACTGGTGGACCTCGACCCCCAGGCCAGCCTCACCCTGGCGCTCGGGATTCCGCCGCACTCGGTGCGGCGCTCCATCGCCGACGTGTTGCTCAACTCAGCCACACCGCTCAGCATCAGCCGCGAAACGGGCATCCCTGGCCTGGATCTGCTGCCATCCAGCTCGGAGATGGTGCTGGCAGAACGCTTCCTGCCTATCCGGCGGTCTTACAAACTCATCTTGCGCCAGGCGCTGGGGAAGATGCCGCTGTACGACACCGTCATCCTCGACTGCCCCCCCTCCCTGGGAGCAATCACGCACAACGCCATGACCGCCGCCGACTTGCTCATCATCCCCACCACGCCGGAGTACCTTTCCATCTACCCCCTTCGCAACATCCTGCGCGACATTCGCGCTACCCGCGAGAGGGACAACCCGCGATTAAACTACCGCCTGCTCATCACCATGCTTGACCTGCGCGTGGGCTCGCACAAAACGCTCAGCCAGCAGTTACGCTCCACCTTCGGCGATGCTGTGCTCCAGACCGCGATTCAGGTGGACACCCGCCTGCGCGACAGCACGATCGCAGGCCTGCCGATCACCCATTTCGCCCCCAACGCTCGCAGCGCCAAGCAATACCTCGCCCTGGCTCAGGAGATTTCTCAATATGTCCGATCAGAACAAGTTGCGCAAACGGCTTAACGACCTGTTTGCCGAGCTAGAACAGGCTGTCTCTCCCCCACCAACAAGCGACAAATCCCTTGCCGGATGGACGTGGGAGTGCGACTCGCGAGGGATTTACACGGCCTGCAGCCCGGAAGTTGCCGAAGTGCTCGGCATCGAGGCGGAAGCCTTTCTCGGCCAGCCGCTGACTTCCTTCCGCCTGGCTCCTGAGTCTCAACGCTACATCAAAGCGCTGCTGGATCGCGGCGCACCAAGCGACGAAACGGTACTGCAATTCATCAACCACAAGGGACAATTGATCCCGCTGCGCATCCACTTCTTCCAGATTAATGGAGACGACGGCCAGGGAGGAGGCTGGCGCGGGTTCACGCAAATCATCCAGGGCGGGGAAAGCCCTCCAGTACATCCTTTCTCCCAGGCGCGCCTGGCCCCCCTATCCCTGCTGGGCGGGATTGCGGTCGAGGGGGAAGAAATACTCCCCGCCACTGATCCCTACACACCCGCTGGCGAGCAAAGTCTGCGCCTGCAAAAGACAATCGTAGAGCCCAGCAACGGTCAGGGCATGGCGACGCTGGCCGTGCCCATCGCATTACAGGAACAGGCACTGGGGCTACTGGAAATTATCGACGACGACCCCAAGCGTCAATGGAGCCCTGAGGAACAGCGTCTGGTGGAAGAAGTAGCCAATCAGCTCTCGCTGGCGCTGGAAAACGCCCGCCTGCTTCAGGAAACAACAGCGCGTTCGGAAGAGCTGGCCCTGATTAACCGCGTGGTCGCCCAGGTGGCCGCCAACCTCGATCTGCAACAAAACCTGAACTTCATCGCCGATGAACTGCTCCGCGCCCTGCCCATCGATCACGTCACCTTTGGCTTGCTGAATCCAAGCATCGAGGCGCTTGAATTGGTCGTCGATCGTTCCAGCCACAGCACGGAGAGCGAAATGATCGGCAAGGTCATCCCGCTCAACAACACACCGATGGAGCGCGTTATCGAGACGCGCACGATGCTGAACATCGCGGACGTGTCCGCACAGACCTTCCCAGAGGCCATGCAACGCATCCTCCGGCGGATTGGATGCCAGCGCCTGACCATCTTCCCGCTGCTCGCGGGCAACGAAGTCGTCGGCACGCTCGATTTGCACATCAACCAGGCCAACCGCCGTTTGAGCGCCGCCGATATGCGCCTGGTGGAAGCCATTCTCACGCAGGTTTCCTCCGCCATCCAAAACGCCCGCCTGTTCGAGCAGATTGAAACACGCAGCACCCAGCTGCAAACCGCGGCGGAGGTCTCACGGGCGGCCAGCAGCATCCTGGAGCCCAACCCGCTGATTCAGCAAACCGTCAACCTGATCCGGGAACGCTTCGGCCTTTATTATGTGGGGATCTTCCTGGTTGACGAAGATGGCAACTGGTCGGGAGAACCTGGAAAGTGGGCAGTGCTGCGCGCCGGCACCGGCGAGGCCGGGCGCATTCAAGCCGAGCGCGGGCACAAGCTCAAGATCGGCGGCGCTTCAATGATCGGGCAGTGCATCACCGCAGGCCAGGCGCGCATCTCACAATCCGCGCCTGGCGAGACCCAACGCTTCGCCAACCCCTACCTGCCCGACACGCAATCCGAAATGGCGCTACCGCTGATCAGTCGCGGCAAAGTACTGGGGGCGATGACCATTCAGAGCGAACGCCCTGGCGCGTTCAGCCAGGAAGATATCGCCGTCTTGCAAACCATGGCCGACCAGGTGGCCAACGCCCTGCAAAACGCATCCCTCTTCGATCAAACCCAGGCTCGCGCCGGGGAGCTGGCCATCCTCAACGAGATGAGCCTCGAGCTGAGTAGCCAGTTGAAGATGGAGGAAATCATCAACACCATGTACCGCTACACCTCGCGGTTAATGGACACATCCTATTTCTTCATCAGCCTGTACGATGAAGAAAACGACCTGCTCAGCTTCCCGCTGGTGATCGAGAACAATGAGCGCGGCAACATCCCCACCATGAAAAAGCGCCGCGGCCTCACCCAGCACGTGCTCGACACGCGCAAGCCGCTGCTGATTTATGACAACGTTGAAGAGGTGATCGCCGAACTGGGGTTGGAGCACATCGTCGTTGGCGAAGCGGCCAAATCCTGGTTAGGCGTCCCCCTGCTGCTGGGCGAGCGCGTCTTCGGGGTGATCGCTACCCAGAACGCCACCCGGCCGCGCGTGTTCAACGAACATCACCAGGAATTGCTGCTGGCTGTCGCCCGCCAGGCTGCAATCGCCATCCAAAACGCCCAACTGTTCGAACAAACCCAGCAAGCCCTGGCCGAGACCGAAGCGCTATTGAGCATCACCAGCGCGGCCGCCCGTTACCTGGAACTGGAAAGCGCGCTCGCTGATGTGTTGGATCGGGTGCTGGAAACCACCGGCTTTGACAACGGCGTCATCGCCATCGCCAACCCGCAAACCCAAGAGCTTGAAATCGTCAGCGAGCGCCTGCCGGACGCTCTGCGGGAGAGTCTCGAGAAAAATGGGTTTGGCGGCACACTCTGCGAACTGACCTACCTGCGCCAGGAACCGCTGACGATCAACGACCTCACGCAGGGGGCTCCTCTCGACGTCGGCGGAATGATCCAGCTGGGTTACCGCGCCTACCAGGGCGTCCCTC
>WFTY01000265.1 GCA_015485245.1 Anaerolineales bacterium
ATCATCGAGGCGGGCAGGTTGCTCGACATCGCGGTGCTCGATCACATCGTGATTGGCGCGGGGCGGTGGGTTTCGCTCAAGGAACGCGGGCTGGGGTTTGGCGGGTGAGGCTAGGCCGTCAGGCGGATGCGGAAGCGCGTGAATTCGCCGCTGGCCTGCTCCCATTGCGGCTGCACTGAGCGGGTGGTGTGGGGATGCGGCCCGCGCTGCAGCGCTGCAAGCAGAGTCTCCAGGTCGGCGCGCGGCCCTTCGGCGAGCACTTCTACGCTGCCGTCGCGTCGGTTGCGCACCCAGCCGGTCGACCCCAGGCGGTTGGCGTTTTCCAACACAAAGTAACGAAAACCCACGCCTTGTACGCGACCCTCTACACGGGCGTGGAGGCGGGAAAGTTCGCTCGTCATGGTTGCGTTAAGCTCCTCTTTTTTCTGAACAGCGGCCGTTTTCGCAGCCGCTCGCTCAAATAGAAGCCGGTCAGCGGCAGGATGAAAACCCCGGCGATCAACAGCCAGGGCAGCATCCCACGTAGAGCGGTGCGTAACGGGCTTTCGTTAAAAGTGATCCGACGCCACTCACTTTCCAGTTGTGTCAACGGCCGTCCCAGAGCGACTTCCGGGGCGCGCTCGCAGCCGAAGCCATCGGCGTAGGCTTTGAGCAGGGCGTTAATCCCCTCGTCGCCGTATTGAGTGATTAAATACCAGGTGAAGGACGCGGATTGCGCATAGGCAAGCTGGAAGCTGGCTGCCTCGACCGGGAAGTTCTCGCACAGCGCGCTCATCGGCAGGATCATGTCGCGCTGGAAGGCTTTGTCCAATAACAGAGGATAATCGGGGTTGGGGAAGAGTTCGGCGCTGGAGGCCAGACCCTCGGAGAGCCAGCTTGGCAGCCGGCTGTAATCTTCTCCCAGCTTCTGATAGAGCAAAACATGCGCCAACTCGTGAGGGATCTGACGTTTGATCTCTAAAGTCTGGGAGGGCCCAGTGGGGATGCTCACCAGCACGCGGTTGGCGGCGGGCGCGGCGTGCCCGGCTACCAGTCCGGCGCTGGGGCCGCTGAAAGGCAGAGCGGCTTGTAGATCAGCCGCGCTGGCGTAGACGTAGTAGCTCACTTTTTGCATGGGGGGCAGCTCCACCTGAAGGCGGAAGCGCGCCAGCCCTTCGTAAGCGGTGTTGAGGATCGTTCCCCCCAGCGCGTCGTTGCCCTGATACCAGAAAACGGCGAACTCATCGGTCTCCAGCGAACGCCAGTCGAAGCGGTTATCGGCATAGGTGAACGTAAAGCGCCGCGATTCAATGGTTTCGCCGCCTTCCAGGGTGAATGTGAACCAGTAATCCACCGCTGTGAAAACGGCGAAGGGGGCGGTACTCAGGTCAAGGTTGTACGTCAGAATCCCCTCGGGAGTGAGGGTGGCCTCAGCGATGATTTGCACGCTGTCCCCTTTGGGGAGCAGGTGGATCTGTGCGCGTTGAATGGTTGCCGCCGGTTGGACTTCGGTCTCGATGGTCAGCGTCTCGCCAAAAGTGTAGGAGACTCGCGGGTCGGCGAGCTGCACCGGGGTTTGTCCTTCAGCGCGACGCGCCCACCCCAGGGCCAGGCCGATCAGAAAGGGGAGGAGAAACCACCAGCGACGCATATCAGGCTCCCAGATAGGCCAGCAGCGGGGTGAGGGTCAGCGGGCTGAGCAGGGTGGTGATAAAGACCACGGAGGTGACGAAAGCGGGCCGGGCGTCGAACTCGGTCGCCAGAATGGTGGTCATGACCGCCGTTGGTGTGGCGGCCTCGATGACCCCGGCATTCAGGGCGGCCCCGCGCAGGCCGAGCAAGCCAGCGGTGAGCAAGGCGATCAGCGCTCCTCCTACCAGGCGCATGCCGGTGGCAAAGGCCAGGGCCTTGAACTCCCAGGAACGCTGGCCGCGTTGCACTTGCAGGCCGAGGACGATCAGCATGGCCGGGATGGTGGCGTCGGAGAGCAGCGAGACGGTGCGCTCCAGAGGGAAGGGGATGGGCCAGTTGAAGGCGTTGAACAGGCCGCCGAGCGCGGCGGCGTAGATCGCCGGGATGCCCGCCAGTCGGGCGAGCGATTCTTTCAGGCTGGCGCTCCCCAGCGAGGCGATCGTCACGCCCGCGGTGTAGGTGATCAATGCTGAGGTGATGAAGAACAGGCTGGCGTGGGCCAGCGCTTCCTCGCCGAAGGCGAAGGCGTTGAGCGATAATCCATAGTTTCCGGCGTTGACCAGGATGGTGGTCAGCATCACGGCGGCGAAGAGCTGACGCTCTAACCGTAGCGCGCGCCCGATGACCCAGGTCGCCGCGCCGATGAGCAGCGCCTGGACGGCGGCGAAGCTCATCATCCGGGCGATGTCGCCGTTGCTCAACTGGCTGTTGGCGAGCAGGTCGAACACCAGGAACGGGCTGAGGACGTAAAAAACCATCCGCGAGACTGATTTGGGGTCTACCTCCAGCCACTGACCGAGGGCGTAGCCCAGCGCAGCGATCAGCAGGATGGGGAGCAGGTTGTTCAGAAAGAGGGAGGGGATGGCGCTCACGCTGATTCCTGTTGCGGGGCGGGGGATCAACCCGGCTCGTTCTCGTCGTCGAGGTCGAAATCCAGTTCGTCAATTTCCATCAGGTCGAACATGCCGATGCCTTCGTTGAAGAGCAGGTTGGAGATGGCCTCGTCAAGCAGGGTGAGTTCGTTTTCGGGCAGCGCCTGAGATTGCAGTGTTTCCAGAGCTGCCAGCACCCCTTGCCCGCCGATTTGTGAGAGCGACCAGGCGGCGGCCATGCGCACGTTGGAGTCGCTGTCGTCCAGCAGCTCGATCAACCGCGGGCGGGCGGAGGTGATTTCCAGTTCCCCGGCGGCGCGCGC
>WFTY01000266.1 GCA_015485245.1 Anaerolineales bacterium
CCAAGGTTCTGGCGAATGACGCGCCGGCTGGCACGGCTCAGGCCAACAGCGAAGGGCAGCTTGCCCAGATCATCGGCCATCAGGGCCACATCAGCGGTTTCGAGGGCGACCGCCGTCCCCGCGCCGCCCATGGCGATCCCAACAGTGGCCGTCGCCAGCGCTGGCGCATCGTTGACCCCGTCCCCGGTCATGGCAATGGCGCCATACTCAGCCTGCAATTCACGGATAGCCTCCAGTTTTTGTTCTGGCAGCAAGTCGGCGCGCACATCGGTGACGCCCACCTGTTCCCCAATACGTGCGGCCACTTCCGCGTTATCGCCCGTCAGCATAACCAGTTTCTGCACGCCCAAATCCAGCAAGGACTGAAGGGTTGCCTTCACGCCCGGGCGGGGCGCGTCTGCCAGCGCCAACACACCCAGGAATTGTCCATCGTAACTGACCGCCATGGTGGTCTTGCCCTGGTTTTCCAACCGTTCAATGGTCGCCACCAGGTTTTCATCCAGAGGGTGACCATCCACCTCGCGGAACAGCTTGAGCGAGCCAATCAGCACCGTTTTGCCGTTCACCGTGCTACGCACACCGCGACCGGTGATATTCTCCAAACCGCTGGCGGGGGGGAGATCCAGCTCTTTCTGACGAGCCGCATCCACCACTGCCAGCGCCAGGGGGTGACTGGAGCTTTGTTCCACAGCCGCGGCGAAGCGCAGCAACTCCTCAGGTTTGTGCCCGTTCAGGGGCAGCACGTCGGTGACTTTGAACCGGCCTTCGGTAAGCGTGCCAGTTTTATCAAAGGCCATCACCTTGAGCGCGCCCAGGTTCTCCAGATGAACACCGCCTTTAATCAGCACCCCGTTGCGCGCCGCCTGGGCGATGCCAGCCAGCACCGAAGCAGGCGTCCCCAGCGCCAGGGCGCAGGGCGAGGCCGCCACCAGCAACAACATGCCGCGGTAGAAACTCTCGCGCAACGGTACCCAACCGAACAGCGGCGGTACAGTCACCACCAACAGAACAAAGATCAGCACCGTGGGCACAAAGCGAGCAGTGAAACGCTCGGTGAACTGCTGGGTGGGGCTTTGCTGACTCTGCGCCTCGGCCACCATTTGCATCACGCGCGCCAGGGTATTGTCCTTCGCCAGGCGGGTGACCTTCACTTCCAGGGCAGCATCCTGGTTAATCGTCCCGGCGAAGACTTCATCACCAGGCGTCTTGAGCACAGGTACGCTCTCGCCGGTGATCGGGCTTTGATCCACAGCGCTCTCCCCCGTCAGCACTTCACCGTCCACAGGGATTCGGTCCCCGGGGCGGACGAGCACCAGATCGCCGATCTTCAACCGGGAGACCGGGCGCTCAATCACACGGTCGCCCTCTTTTACGCGCGCGGTTTTAGGCATCATTTCACCCAGCGCATTGACCGCGTTGCGGGCGCGGTCGAGGGCGTAATGCTCTCCCGCATGCCCCAGGCTGAAGAGGAAAAGCAGGAAAGCGCCCTCCGCCCATTCGCCGAGGATGGCGGCTCCTGCGGCGGCGGCCAGCATGAGGACATCTGTATCGAAATTCCCCTTAAACAGACCAGGGAGGGCGTGGGTGGCGATATCATAGCCACCGGCGAGGTAGGCAAGCAAGAAACAAATCCGGGCAATCTGCTCCGGCATCCCCAAAAAAGTCTCCCCCGCCCAGCCGAGGAGCAGGAATAACCCCGCCAGAGCGACCAACAGCAATTCCCACCGCTCCTGAACCCAGTGGGGAAGGAACGCGGGCGCGCTACCATGATCGTGGGCCTCATCCTCCCCCTCTTCAACAGCAGGCGGCCAATCCAATGGGTGGATGTCCATCTCCAGCATCACCTGGGCGATGCGCTCCGGAGAAAGGACATCCCGGTTGTAAGCCACAAAAGCCAGCCCGGCAGCGTAGTTGACATCGGCGTGCAACATGCCGGGGATGCGCTCCAAAGCCCGACGCAGGATCGGCGCCTCATCGGCGCGGCTCATCCCTTCAAAAGGAATACGCGCATGTTGATAACGCGCGGTCAATTGCCCCCCCACCTCCTGCGCTGTGCGCCGTACAGCCTCGAGGGAGATCAGGTTAGGGTCAAAGTGAATGCACAGACGCAGAGGGCGCGTCTCCCGTTCCAGATGCGCGTGAATGATCCCCTTGCGCTCCAGCAAGGCATCCTGCAAGCGGACCAGGCATTCGTCGCCATCCTCTTCCACGTCGGGCAACAATAACGTGATTTCAACTTCGATGGTTCTTTCATTCATAAGTCAATGAATCCTTCGTTCTGCAAATCATTTCTGACGCGCGAGCACCGCGGCGCGCCAAAGGGCGCGTTGGGCTACCGCAAGGGTGCGGGAAAAACTCGTTTAAAGCGCGATGGGAGGTCGCACCGGCGTGGGCGGCGTCCAGGTCAGCTCAAGCAGCGTTGCCAGATCCCCCAATGCCAGGCGCGCCGGGCCAAACCCCGGCACGGAAACCTGGCTCAAAAGAAAACGACCGTGCAAGTCAGCGGCGTGTGTGGTCTCGCCACTCTGGCGACCTTCTCTCAAACCCTGAACGCAACAGGTCTCCGCGGACAGATGAATGACTGCGTCTGAGACGTAATGCCCCATCAAACTGAAGGCGGTCAACACCAGCAAGAGAAGCAACCCGCGACGGAGACGCGGTCGGCGACGTTCAACCATGCTGCACATGATCCAACCCCCGCTGGAACAAATCGACCACGTGGTCATCATCCAGCGAGTAATACACCTCGCGCCCCTGCTTGCGGGCGCGCACCAGGCGCATCTGTCGCAGCGTGCGCAACTGATGCGAAACGGCAGATTCGCTGATGCCAACGAGCTCCGCCAAGGCGCTGACGTTGACCTCGCCCTCCAGCAGCGCAGCGATAATGCGCACCCGACTGGTGTCGCTCAAGGCGCGGAAGAGTTCGGCCAGTTGAAAGGCCTGAGCACCGGTCAGATTGGGAAGCGCGTTTTCCGTCATCAGAAACACCTGAATACATGAGCATCTATTCATGTATTCTACCCACCTTTGCAAAGTTGTCAAGGATGTTTTCTTATGCGAGGTTAATGCGCACCCCATTGACGAAATAAGCAATATGAAACTCAATAAAACTGCTGCTATCCTGGCTTTCATCATTGGGGGAATGGCCGTCTTCGCGGGCAGCCGAGTGGTGCTGTTCAACCAGCCGGTGGATTATTACGTAATTGGCTGGCTGCCGATCTATAACCTGATTCTGGGCCTGCTAACTGTTTTACTTACCGCACCATTGCTCTGGAAGGATACCACCAGCGCGCCTAAGCTGGCCCTGGCCACACTGGTCAGTCACTCGACTGTGCTATTGATCCTGCAAACCGCCTACCGCGAGGTGGTCGCGCCCGACAGCATCCGGGCGATGACCATCCGCATTGCTGCCTGGGTGATCATCACAGGTGTTGCAGCCGTCCACAAGCGAAAAAACTACCCCCACTGAGACACGAACGAGACGGTCACCAGCAGTAACCACCTCGTTGTTGCACCGAATACCCGTGAAAGCTTACTCCACAGGCTGCCCATAAGCGGCAAACTCGATCAGGCCAGTGTTGCCGCCGTTGCTGTCCACCACATCCAGGCGCAGGGAACTGGTAACCACATCGACATCGAAGCGGTAGGATTGTTCGGCATCGTCCAGGGTAAAGGGGCCAAGCACTGTACCATCATCAGTCGTCAGGGTAAAGGCAAAAATCTGGGCAGTGTTGTTGCTCATCGAGCGCGTCCACACTTCCACAGCGTACAACCGGGCAGACTGCGCCAATTGAATCTCAATGTAAGCGTCGTTTCCATCACCGTCTGAAGACCAAGCCGTACCGCGATCACCATCAATGGCACTGTATGCACCCCAGGGTTCATCGTTTGCCGCGCCGCTGTAGTTGCTACTGACGGCGATCACACGCGCGCCGGCCTTCAGTGAGGCCAGGTTGACCTCAGCGTTAGCTTCCTGCGGCGGGGTGCGGAAGGTCATGTCCTCGCTGACGTACAGCGTGCCATCCGAGGCTGTACCCTGAACGCGATAGTGATACTCGGTATCCGGCTCCAAGCCCGTCAGCAAAGGCCGGTGATCGGTGTGCGCGCCGCCTCCCATATCTTGATCCACAGCGACCATCCCGTAATCGGTAGTCGTGCCATAAATCGCCGCACACGCCAGAGGTTTGGCGGAGTCAAACTGCAACACAGCGTCTGTCGCAGTGATTTCAGTCATCTGAGGCGGGCCGTTCACATAAACCTCCTCCAGCGGGCGAACCTCGAGCGCAGTGTCGATTTGCACTGCCGCGCTGCACCCTGCGGCGATGAACATCAGGGCGAAAAGAACAACGCCGGTTTTATCCATTGACTTCCAAAACTGCATTTCGATCTCCCTTTGAAATTTCGATAGCATATAAGCCATAGATGTCAGCATCACCGTCAATCTTACCCCATATTTCTCTGAGCTCGACGAGCATCCGCGCCAACACACGATCTTTCATCGGAGAAATCGCAAAAGCCTTCGCCACGCTGGATGAGGATGATCCCCCATCAATCATTATTTTCCATCACCACAAGCACAAACAACCCGGAATGATCGACTACCGCAGACAACACAGCAGCAGGGTTTTTATCCCTTCCTGGGGTATACAACTCAATCCAACCGCCCAGCGTTTCAGCAGACCACGAATCCCAGGCGACAGCCTGAACGCGCTCAACCACCCAGCCGCCAACTCCCTGGTTCAAAGTAGCGTCCCAATACCGATAGTAAACCCACGTTGTCGCCACACCGGCGTCCAGACTCACGCTCCGGAACAATATCTGGAAAGGAATTTCTACCCAACCACCCTGTCCATCATTGAGCGCGGCGTCCCAGTATAGAAGCATGAACGTGCGCCGGAGGTCTTGCGGCGACAAGGCGAACGCCAGATGCATCCAGGTGCTCTCAGGCAACATCAGCACCAGCGCGTTGTTCTCATCGAACAAATCTACCCGCAACGCCGTGATTAAGGTGACGCCTTCAGGAAGCGACGCCGGAAGTTCGGACAGCGTTTGCGTGGTGATCTCAGCAGCCGCAGCGCTACCAGGAGGCAGCATCACCTGAAGCACTTGATCCAACATCAGCACGTTGATGAAATAGCGCTGAAGCGGAACCCAAACTCCCGATTCGATCCGGGTGACCCATGCTATTGGGCCAACTGGCAGAGCGACAGCAGAAGCCAATTCCGTCTGTTCATTTTCAGGATCCTGCTTAATCAACGGCAAGACCACAAACTCGATGCTATAAATACCGCCCGAGACATAACCCGCAATGCCACTGTTCAAATCGTAAGCGGGGAGGGCCATCTGATGATACACCAACGTATCCATACCGCTCTGCCCGTTGATGCTGCCCAACACCGCTGCGCCTGCGAGGAGCCCAAAGGTATCGTCGCCCGCACCACCAATCAAGGTCAGGTCACGCACGCCGTCCACGGTGAACGTATCCGCTGCGTCGCCGCCGACCAACACATCGAAGCTGGAGAAGGTCAGGGTGGGGTTGACGGTGTAAGTACAAACCGGACCGCACACCCACTGGCTGGAGACGTTTAACCCGACCAGGACGTCGCCGCCCGCGGGATCGGAACTGCCGATGATGGTATTGAAGTTATCAAAGCCGCCGGTGACGGCTCGCAGCGGGCTGTAATCGCCGCCCGCAAAACCGTCCTGGCTGCCCAGCGCGGACAGGACGATACGGCGGGCGGTGATGTACGCCGAGAAGTCAAGCGTGTCGTTCCCGCCCTGACCGTTCACGCTCCCGACCAGGCTGCTGTTATCGGCAAAGGCGAAGGTGTCGTCGCCCGCGCCGCCCAACAAGTTAAAGGGCTGCACGCCGCTGATGTTAAAGATATCAACCCAGGAGCCACCCTGCAAGGTCTCGAAGCCATCGAAGGTGAGCGTGCGCCCTGAGGCGGCGTACTGACTGCCGACCGCGGACAACGTCCAGGTGGCGGGGGCATTCAGGCCGGCTAGCATGTCGTTCGCTGTAGCGCTGCCAATGATGTTATCCACGTTGGTGAAGGTGCCGGGCATTCCGGCAGCGCGGCCACTGAAGCCGTCGCTGCCACCCAGGCCGGTGAGCGTAACGCTGCGGGCGGTGGTGTATGGGGCAAAACTAACGGTATCGCTGCCGCCGGCGCCGTCGAACGTGCCGTCCAGCGTCGCGCCGTCCTGGAAGATGAAGGCATCGTCGCCCGCGCCGCCGTTCAAGTCCACCGTCTGATTTCCGCTCACGGTGAAGGTGTCATCCCCGGAGCTGCCGATGACGCGCTCGATGAAGGTATCGGCA
>WFTY01000267.1 GCA_015485245.1 Anaerolineales bacterium
AGATCGTCGATTTGTTGTTCGGTGAGTATATCACCAAGGCCGGTGATCATCTGCCCTGCGGGAAAACCCTCGACGACGTAGGCATCGGGGTTGAGGATGGATTCGCGGATGTAGGCTGCATCGGCGCGCGAACCGATCCCGGCCAGCGAGGGGCCGACGATGGTCACGCCTGGTTCCAGCGAGTGGCAGGTGCTACAACCCGGTAGTGAACCGATCAGCTGTTGAGAAAACAGCTCCTGTCCCAGGGCGGCGGCATCCGCCCCTTCGTCAGCATCGCCACCGCCGCCACAGGCGACCAGCAGCAAAGCCAGCGCTACGAATAACAGGGTGAGTAAAAAGCTTTTCTTCATGGGTCACTCCTTATGAATAGGATGGATTTGGATTGTCGGTTACTTCCCAGGGATTGGGAAGTGTTTTACTCCTCTAGCGTCATTAAAAACGCTACCAGATCGTCGATTTGTTGTTCGGTGAGTATATCACCAAGGCCGGTGATCATCTGCCCTGCGGGAAAACCCTCGACGACGTAGGCATCGGGGTCGAGGATGGATTGCCGCAGGTATTCTTCGGCGCTCATGCCGGGGATGCGCTTCGCTGCGCGCGTGGCCACGCCAGCGAAGGACGGCCCGACCAGGACGACGCCGGGTTCCAGTGAGTGACAGATGCGACAGCCTGCATTCGTCCCCAGAGAGGTCTCATAGTATAACCTACGCCCCTCCGCCGGGTCACTGCTTAAGCGGGCATCACGATAGCTGAGTTTGAGCGCCTGACGTTCGGCGAGGGTGACATCTTCGTCGAAGAGAATCTGCCCGCGTGTCGGCGCAGGGCGATCAAAGAGCACCAGGCGCAGGTGGTGCTTTCCCGCCGGGATGCGAATCTGTTCATAGGCGAGCGAACGCCGGTTATGTTCACTGCCTTGCAGAGGGTAGCTCTGATCAAGCACGCGTTCGCCATCTACTTCCAGCGTCAGGCGGGTAGGGAGCATCAACGAGGGGTTAGGCTCCAGCGCTTCGGCGAGCCCCTCAATGGGATAGCCGCTGCGGTGGCGCAAGCCGATTTCGATGAGCGTCTCGCCCGCCGGAAAGGGGCTGATGGCGAGACGGTTGGTGGCGACCTGCGCTGCGAGCACCCCAATGAGCAGGAGCGCTGCGGGCAGAAAGTTGCGCCAGGAAGGAATTTCCAGCGTGGGGGTGTAGGCGGTGGCTGCGCCTTGCGGCAAACCTTTTTCCACCGCCTGGCGAAAGCGCGTTGGCTCCACCCAGCTGGTTTGAATCGGGGCGTTTTTGTAAGCCACGCGCAGGCGCGGCAGTCGTTCTCGATTCAGGCGTTCTTGCAGCCAGCGATTCCCCTCCCGGTTGGTGCAGTCCTCCGGCGGGCAACCGATGATCTGTACGTTTTGTGCGCCGCCGTCCAATATCGCGCCGATCAGGTCGGGGTTGAGCATCCCGGCGCAAGTGAGCGGCACGATTTGGGCGTCCAGGTGTTGAGAGGCGTTGCGGTTGAGTTGCAGGTGGCGTTCGCAGGCGAAGATCACGTTGTTCGTCTCTGCTAGTTTTTGGGTTGTCTGCCACCAGGCGTCGATGGATTGCTCTCCGAGAGTAAGTGCTTTCTCCGGGCAACTGCCAAGGCAGATGCCGCAGCTGGTGCACAGCGAGGCGTTAATCTCGGCCTGGAATCTGGGGCGCTTGCCATCGTGCCGTGGAACCATTGTGATGGCGTTATAAGGGCAATCGCGAGCGCACAGCGTGCACCCGTCGCAGCGACCCAGGTCAACCTGGGCGACGGCGAGCGTCTTGCGCCTCAGCATCCACGGCAACAATCCCAGGACAACCACAGCGGCGAGAGACCCTCCCCAGAAGGCGGCGGGCGTGTTTTGTATGGCTGCCGGTAGATAAGCGAGGAAGAGTGGATCAACCCGTATGCTGGCGGGGAGCTGGGCTGGATGAATGGGCGGCAGCAGTTCTACTGGCGCAAGCGCGGCGAATCCCAACAGCAGGATGGGGATTGCGGCGGTGAAGATGGCGGGAGGGAACCACTTGGGGCGGCTCAGACGCTTGATGTGCCACCAGTAGAACAGGCCTATGAAAATGGATAACAGCAGATGAAGGGTGAGTACCAGTAAGAGGAAGATCCAACCGCTGCCGGCCGCTTCGCTGGTGAGGAAGCGCAGTAGAAACGCGTCGCCCCAGCGCGCACCATCCAACAAGCGGATGAAGCTTTGGTTGATCGCCTGAGCGCGTTCATCCCACAGCAGCCAGTAGCCGCTTGCGCCGCTCAACCACAGGAGCACTCCCATCACCACACCGGTGACCCAGGCGACCCAGCGGGCGCCGCGAAAGCGATCCTGAAAGAACGTCCGCCAACCGTGCAACAGCGCAGCAATGACCGCCGCGCCGGATGCGTAGCGGTGTACGCCGCGCATCCAGTGGTTGAAGGGGTGATGGCTGAGACGGGCAATGGCTTCGTAAGAAGCGACGAAGCCGAACTGGTAAAACATGGTCAGGTAGACCCCTGTGACAAAGACGATGACCAGTAAAAGCACACTGATCGTGCCGGTGTGATAGAGAGGGTTAAAGCGCGGATCGCCGACCCGGCGGACGATAGGCAGCTCAAACAACAGGGATAAGCGTTCAACCTGCGCGAGCAACCGCCGCAGGAGAGAGTTTTGGCGGTTGTGCCAGTCGACTGCTGGGTTCTGCCTGGCGAGCCAGCGGGAAAATGGCGGGAGGTCTGTGTTGGAGGTCATATTGGGCCACAGGAAGTGCCCCAAGGGCTTTCAAAGGCCCCTGGGGCTATGTCTCTGTGTTACCAGAAGCGTCCCCCAGGGGAGTTCAGGGAGATGTTGGAAATCTGCTCAAACAGTTGTGGGCCGTAGGCGATGAGGATCAGCGCCACGGTGCCGACAATCCAGGGAACCCAGCGATCCAGCCAGGCAGGTGTGTCCTGGGGGTCGTGGATGGATTCGGCGACCGGGATTTCGACATCAACGGATGCGGCCTTCTTGCTCCAGGCGGTGCGAGCGATGACGAAGAAGTACAGCAGCGCGCCGATGTACATGATCGAGCCGCCGATGCCGACGCGCAGCAGGTGGCCGCTCCATTCCTCCGGGATGTAAGGAGCCAGACCCAGCGGAGTGCGCCGAGGCGCCCCTAGCAGGCCGAGGACGTGCATGGCGTTGGAGAAGATCACCATTCCGACGAACCACAGCCAGTTGGCCCAGGTAGCCAGCTTTTCGTTCATCAGTTGCTTGCCGGTCAGGTAAGGAACCAGCCAGTACGAGATGCCCCAGAACGAAAGCGTCACTGCCGAGGCCACGGTGAGGTGGAAGTGCCCTGGAACCCAAGCGGTGTTGTGCAGCACCAGGTTGAGGTTGTAGGAAGCATTTGCCAGCCCACCGATGCCGCCAAAGAAGAACAGAATCCCGGCCATCAGCTGGGCGCTCACCGAGGGGTTGTTCCACGGCAGTGTGCGAATCCAGCCAAAGAGCCCCTTGCCGCCGCGGTTCCGCCCGGCTTTTTCCAGCGAGGCGATCACGGTGAAGGCCGTCAGCATGGAGGGCAGGAAAACGGAGTAAGTCAACACGGCGTGCAGGAATTTCCAGCCTGCCGGGACGCCGGGGTCAACGTATTGG
>WFTY01000268.1 GCA_015485245.1 Anaerolineales bacterium
CTGGCGAACAGCGCGTAGGGAACAGCGATACGAGTCCATTTTTGCAGCTTTCCTGGGGGCATGGTATCATGGATGCAGGCTTTCGATAAGCATTAAACGCCGGACGGGTTTCCTCTCCGGCGTACATACACAGAACGAAGAAGGAGAGAACAAATGAACGTAACTGTGATGATCTCGGCCATCGCCGGATTATCCTGGCTGGTTGTCATCGGCCTGCTCGCGCTGACGGTGCTGCGCGCTTCACAGCGCAAACCCGTCAAAGCCACAACCACCAGTCTGATCATTACCCTGGTGCTTGCCGCGGTGTTGAACACCGTCAGCGCCGGGCTGGTCTTCATCGAACCTCATGAACGCGGCGTGGTGATCTCAGCCATCCAGGATGGCGTCCGCCCCGAGCCGCTACAACCGGGCCTCAACTGGGTGGTGCCGTACTTCGAAAACGTGATCACCTATCCCATCTCGCGGCAAACCTACACCATGTCCATGTCCCAAACCGAGGGGCAGATCTCCGGCGACGATTCGGTGGAAGCGCGCACCTCGGACGGCCAGGTGGTTAAAATTGACGCCTCGATCATCTTCGCCATTGATCCTGCCAGAGTAGTTGACGTACACATCATGTGGCAGGACAACTACGTCGACGACCTGGTGCGGCCACAGGCGCGCGGCGTGATCCGCGACGCTGTTTCGCAGTTTGGTGTGGAAGAAGTCTACAGTTCCAAGCGCCTTGACTTAACCCGGATGATGGAAGACTCCATGGGAGAGAAGCTCTCAGAGGGCGGATTGATCCTGGTAGACTTCGTACTGCGCAACATCACGTTCTCGGAGGAATACGCTGCCTCGGTGGAACAAAAGCAAATCGCCGAACAACGCGCCCAACAGGCCAAGTTCGAAGTGGAGCAGAAGAGACAGGAAGCCGAGCAGGCCCGGCAGGTCGCCGAAGGAAAGGCCGACGCTACGGTGATTGAGGCCCAGGGAGCAGCCGACTCGGTGGTGATCCGCGCCCAGGCAGACGCGGAAGCGCGCCTGATCCAGGCGGAGGCCGAAGCCAAGGCGTTGCAACTGATCGCCGATGTGCTGCGCACCAACCCCGATCTGTTGACGTACAACTATATCGAGAAGCTCGCCCCCGGCATCCAGGTGATGCTGGTGCCCAACGACAATCCCTACCTGCTGCCGCTGCCCTCAATGCAGGGCGAAAGCACGATGACGCCCATGCCCACGGCTGTGCCCACGGAAGCGCCAGCGGGAGAATCGACTCCATAAAGAAACAAAGCTCAGGTAACCGGGTAACTTTATGCCCGGTTACCTGAGCACCCTACCACCCCTTCATTCCACGATGAGTCCACAAAACGCAGCCACACCATCAGAGCACAAAATCCGCCTGACGGCGCTGTCCACGTGCTCCGGTTGAGCTTCCAAACTAAGCGCTGAGGCGCTGGCGCAGGTGCTGCGTCCCCTCGAGAACGTGTTCGCCGCTGAGGATTATCCTGATCTGCTGGTCGGCCTGGGCGACCCGGACGACGCGGCCATCTGGCGACTGGACGACCAGCGCGCCCTGGTGGTGACCACCGATTTCTTCACCCCCGTGGTGGATACCCCCTATGAGTACGGCGCGATCGCCGCGGCCAACAGCCTTTCGGACATCTATGCGATGGGGGGAACCCCATTTTTAGCGCTCAACGTAGCCGCGCTGCCGCCGGATCTGCCAACGGAGTTCCTGAGCGAGATACTACGCGGCGGCGCCGAGAAAGCCCGCGAGGCGCAGGTGGTGGTCGCCGGGGGACACACCGTGCAGGACAAAGAGCCGAAATATGGGCTGATCGTGCTGGGTTTTGTTGATCCGGCTCGCATGATGACCAAGGGCGGCGCGCGCCCCGGCGACGTGCTGCTCCTCAGCAAACCCCTGGGCTTTGGAACGACGACAACCGCCATCAAACAAAGCAAGGCTGCGCCGGAGGATGTTGACGAGGTCATCCAGTGGATGTTGCGCCTCAACCGTGATGCCGCTGCCCTGGCGCGAGAGTTCGACGTGCGCGCGGCAACCGACATCACGGGTTTCAGCCTGTTGGGACACGCCTGGGAGATGGCCGCGGCCTCCGGGGTAGGATTGCGTTTCCGCTGGCGCGACATGCCGCTGACCAA
>WFTY01000269.1 GCA_015485245.1 Anaerolineales bacterium
ATGTGGCCGTGGGGAGGAACGTCGGAGCGGGGGGCAACGAAGGCAGCGGCGTGGTTATCCCCGAGGCGATCTGCGTCATTTGCGCGGCGACGGTCTGCGCCGCAATGGTGTGGATCAGTCCCACGGGCTCTTCCGCCGCGGGCGTGTTTCGCGGCATGTTGCAGGCGCTCAACAAAGCCACCAGCATCAACACGATCATCAACGTCCAACGGCTTCGGGCCATCTCTCTTACCTCCAAATTGACCGCAACACCAGGAGTGCGTTTAGCCTGCAAACAAACGCATCATGCAGGTGTCACGAGTTCCAACGGGATGGCGCCCTCCCCAGAGCGGACAGGCAACATCCCTTGCATGGACCAGGGACCTGTCCAGGTAATCGTCACCGGCAGCACCTGCCCGCGCAGATCGGCTTCCGCTTCAACAAACACCAGCTTGTTGGTCGGCGTACGCCCGCGCCACCGTCCGCGCACCTTCTCCTCAAAGAGCACGGCCACCGTCTCCCCCAGGTAACGGGCGTTGATCTCCGCGGCGATGCCTTCTTGCAGTTCTTCCAGCAGGCGGAAGCGACGCCATTTCTCCTCGTCGGGCACATCGTCGGGCATGCGCCGCGCCGCCACCGTGCCAGGACGGGTGGAATAGCGCGCCAGGTGCGCCACATCCAGCTTCAGCTCCGCCAACAGGTCGTACGTGCGCTGGAATTGTTCCGCGGTCTCACCAGGGAAACCGACGATGATGTCAGTGGCGATTGACGCCCCGGGGATACGCTCGCGAATCTGAGCCACCAAGCGACGGTAATCTTCGACGGTGTATTCGCGCTTCATATTGGCGAGCACCTCGTCATCCCCGGCCTGCACCGGCACCTCGATATGCGGCATCACTTTGGGCAGTTCAGCCACCGCGTCGAGCAGCTCCAGCGTCATCCAGTTAGGATGCGAGGTCAGAAAGCGAATGCGCTCCAGCCCATCAATATCGTGCAGCACGCGCAGCAATTGCGCCAGGTTCGGCCCATCCGAGATGTCTTTGCCGTAGCGGTCTACGATTTGACCGAGCAGGGTGATCTCTTTGACGCCTTGAGCGACCAGCGAGCGCGCCTCGGCGACGATGTCTCCCACCGGGCGGCTGCGCTCCACCCCGCGCTTGTAGGGGATGATGCAAAAGGTGCAGGCATGGGAACACCCCAGCACCACGGGGAGGAAGGCGCTCACCAGATTGCCGCGCTCCGCCACCGGCAGGGTCAGCTCGCCATCCATAAAGGCGAAGCGGCGCGAGGTGGAGGCGTCCTCCAGCTCTTTGCTCTCATCCTGGGTGAGATGTGCGATCAACGGGCCAGGGTCGGAGGGGGGAGAAAAAACATCCACCATGGGAAAACGCTGGCGCAGCTTTTCGTGCCCTTTCACCCCGACGAGGCAACCCATCAGGTTGATGACCATCTCCGGGCGCGCCTGCTTGACCGACTTGAGCGAGTTGAGGCGTCCATAGGCTTTGTCCTCGGCACTCTGGCGCACCACACAGGTATTCAACACCACCACATCGGCGTCTTCGGCGCGCGGCGAGGGCGCGTACCCCAGGCTCTCCAGAGCCGCGGCCACGCGGCGCGAGTCGGCCACGTTCATTTGACATCCAGCCGTCCAAATATGATATTTCATGCCTGCAATTATAGCATTTAGTCCCCCGCCCTGGAACGACCGCCTCCCGCAGGTTTCGACCCCGCGGGAGGTGCGCTACACGACACTGAGCAGAGTCTGGCCGCGTTCGACGTTATCACCCGTCGTCACACGCACTCGCGAAACCGTCCCCGCCCGCGGGGATTTCAACTCATTCTGCATCTTCATCGATTCCAGGATCAGCAGCACATCCCCCTCCTCCACGGCCTGGCCCTCCGCCACGGGGACAGCAACCACCATCCCCGGCATCGGGGCCTTGAGGTGAAAGTCTCCGCTCTGCACCGCCCCGCGCCCGAAGGCAGCGCGCAAGCGATGCTCGCGTTCATCCACCACCTGGACGGGGTAACGCGTCCCCTGCAAGAGCACTTCCCAGCCGTCATCCCCCTCATAAATATAGGCCTCATACGATTTGCCATCCACCAACAGCGAAAACACCGGCTGCCGGCTGATGGTCGCAAAGTCGACCTCATAGACCTGACCGTCGAGGGCGACGCGATTATCGTCAAGGATTTCAACCTGAAATTCTTTATCACCAATCGTCGTGATGTATTTCATCGCTCCACTCCCATCCCCGCCTCAGCGGTGAATGCGCTCCCAGCGCCCGATCCACTTCCAGTTGCTGGTATCACGCTCGTTGCGTTGAATAATATGCGCCGAACGCTCGGTTTGCTGGTGCGCCACCAGGGTGGCCATCAGCGCGGCGATCTCCGGCAGAGTCTCGCGCCCGCGATCCGCCGCTTCCATAGAGAAACGCTGCTCGACAAACTGAGTATCAAACTGCCCGGCCATGAAGCGGTGCGAATCAATGATGTTCTGATGGAAGGGGATATTGGTGCGCACGCCGACGATGCGATACTCCTCCAGCGCGCGGCGCATACGCAAGATGGCTTCGGCGCGCGTGCTGCCATACACAATCAGTTTTGAAATCAGCGAGTCATAGTACGGCGAGACCACGAATCCAGGATACACGCCGGTATCCACTCGCACGCCAGGGCCGGTGGGCAACAGCGAATGCGCGATCTCACCAGTAGAGGGCATAAAGTTGTTATACGGATCCTCGGCGTTGATGCGGCATTCGATCGCCCAGCCATCCATGCGGATGTCTTCCTGCTTAATGTTGAGGGAGCGCCCGCGGGCGATGCGGATCTGCTCCTTGACGATGTCCACGCCGGTGACCGCCTCGGTGACCGGGTGCTCCACCTGCAAACGGGTGTTCATCTCCAGGAAGTAGAAATTCTTATCCCGATCCACCAGGAACTCAATCGTCCCAGCGTTGACGTAATCCACCGCCTGGGCGGCGCGCACCGCCACCGCGCCCATCCGCTGGCGCAGCTCTTCATCATCCCCGACAAAGGGAGAGGGGGATTCTTCCAGTAATTTTTGATGCCGGCGCTGAAGGGAGCACTCACGCTCTCCCAAATGCACCACATGGCCGAACTCATCAGCCAGAATCTGAATTTCGATATGCCGCGCCCCCTCGACCAATTTTTCCAGATAAACATTGCCATCGCCGAAAGCGGCTTCGGCCTCGCGCCGGGCGGCGGTCAGCAGCTCGGGCATCTCTTCCAGGTTGCGCACAGCACGCATCCCTTTGCCGCCTCCACCCGCCGTGGCTTTGATCAACAACGGAAAGCCAATCTCCGGGGCAAGGCGCAACAACTCGTCATCCGAGAGCGCCCCTTCTCCCTCCGTGCCCGGGACGACCGGTACACCAGCAGCGGTCACCGTGGCGCGGGCCACGGCTTTATCACCCATCGCAGCGATGGCCGATGGCTTGGGGCCAATGAACGCCAGTCCAGCATCCAGCACCGCCTGAGCGAAATCCGAGCGCTCGGCCAGGAAACCGTATCCTGGATGAATCGCTCCAGCACCCGACTTCTTGGCGATCTCAATGATCTTATCGCCGCGCAGATAGGAATCGCGCGAAGGAGCCGGCCCCAACAAATAGGCCTCATCAGCGTAGCGCACATGCAACGCCTGGCGGTCGGCCTCCGAGAACACTGCTACCGTTTCCAGCCCCAGTTCGCGGCAGGCCCGCAAAATACGCACCGCTATCTCGCCGCGATTAGCAATCAAAACTTTTTTGAACATTTCATCTCCCTATAGCGGAATGCAGCCGTGCTTCTTGGGTGGGTTGGTATCGCGCTTGTTCGCCAGCATCTCCAGCGCGTTGATCAGGCGCGGGCGCGTATCGCTGGGCTCGATCACATCGTCAATATACCCACGAGCCGCGGCCACATAGGGATTGGCGAATTTCTGACGATACTCGGCCACCAGTTCCGCCTTGTGCTTCTCCGGGTCTTCGGCAGCGGCCAGTTCCTTGCGAAATATGATTTCTACTGCGCCCTCTGGCCCCATCACCGCCAGCTCGGCGCTCGGCCAGGCCAGGTTGAGATCGCCGCGGATGTGTTTACTGCTCATCACGTCGTAGGCGCCGCCGTAGGCCTTGCGGGTGATCACCGTCAGTTTGGGGACGGTGGCCTCGCAATAGGCATATAACAGCTTGGCCCCCGAACGAATGATGCCGCCGTGCTCCTGATCGGTTCCCGGCAGGAAACCAGGCACGTCCACAAAGGTGAGGAGGGGGATGTTAAAGGCATCGCAAAAACGCACAAAGCGCGCCGCCTTCTCCGAGGCGGCAATGTCCAACACACCTGCCAGCACAGCGGGTTGATTGGCAACGATGCCCACGCTGTGTCCACCCAGGCGGGCGAACCCCACTACAATGTTGGCCGCATACGCCGGTTGAATCTCAAAGAATTCGCCGTTATCCACCACCAGGCGAATCACGTCTTTGATGTCGTACGGCTTGCCGGGGTCATCGGGGATGATTTCATCCAGCGCTTCCTCGCGGCGCAGGGGATCATCGCCGGTATCCACAAAGGGTGGATCTTCCATGTTGTTTTGCGGCAGGTATTCAAGCAATTTCTGCGCCAGGAAGAGGGCGTCCGGTTCGCTATCGGCGGCCACGTGGCAGACCCCCGAAGCCTCAGCATGCACATCTGCGCCGCCCAGCTCATCAAAGGAAACATCTTCATGGGTGACGGTTTTGACAACGTTTGGCCCCGTGATGAACATGTATGAGGAGCCACGCACCATGAAAACGAAATCAGTCAGCCCAGGAGAGTAGACTGCCCCGCCGGCGCACGGCCCCATGATCACGCTGATTTGCGGGATCACCCCCGAGGCCAGGGTGTTGCGCAAAAAGATGTCGGCATACCCTCCGAGGGAAACCACGCCTTCCTGGATGCGCGCCCCACCCGAGTCGTTCAAGCCGATCACCGGGGCGCCGTTCTTCATCGCCATCTCCAAAATTTTGACAATCTTGGCGGCGTGCACCTCACCAAGGCTCCCGCCGAAGACGGTGAAATCCTGTGCGAAGACGTATACCAGCCGGTTGTTGATCGTCCCCCAGCCGGTGACCACGCTATCGCCGAGGTATTTGCGTTTATCCAGCCCGAAATCGCTGGTGCGATGGGTGACAAAAGCATCCACCTCGCGGAACGAGCCTTTATCCAGCAGCAAATCGATGCGCTCGCGCGCCGTCAGACGCCCTTTTTGATGCTGCTGCTCGATGCGCTCTTTTCCACCCCCCAGGCGCGCCTGGGCTTTCAAAGCCCGCAGGTGTTCAATCTTCGGGTTCTTTGCCATCAAATCTCCTGATTCTCTTTCGTTATCGTTTCGTGCTTAAAGTCATGTAAATTTAGGATCAGCGGACAACCTTAAGCGTCCTTTCTGATACGCTTCACCACTCAGGG
>WFTY01000270.1 GCA_015485245.1 Anaerolineales bacterium
GGGCCTGGCCATCGGCGTATTCCAGTTCTATCCGGTCACGGCCCTGATGATCATCGTCCTGGCCCTGCTCAACGACATCCCCATCCTGGCCATCGCCTACGATCGAACCAGGGTACAGAAGTCACCGGTGCGGTGGAACATGCCCGAGTTGCTCACGGTGTCCTCGGTCCTGGGCATCACCGGTGTCCTGTCCTCGTTCGTGCTGTTTTTCCTGCTCCAGGAACATGGCTTTCCCGAGGAGATGATCCGCACCATCCTGTTCCTCAAGCTCATCGTGGCCGGTCACAGCACGCTCTACATCACCCGGGCCGAGGGCTGGTTCTGGCAGCGGCCCTGGCCCGCACCGCTGCTGTTCTGGGCCACCCTCGGCACCGAGATCCTGGCCACCCTGCTGGCGGTGTACGGCTTCCTCATCACCCCCATCGGCTGGAGCTATGCCCTGCTGGTCTGGGCCTACGCCCTGGTCTGGTTCCTGTTCAACGATGCAGTGAAGGTGTTCACCTACCGGATCCTGCGCGCGCGGGGACTCTTTGAGTGAGCCCCGGAGCGCGGCCGGCCGCGCTCCGGGGACGGTGCGGGCCGGGCCACCCGCTCACCAAAATCATATTGACAATCATTCTCATTTGCGTTTAACTTATGGCACCACGCAATATCGCCCGAGCGGGAGGATTTCTCAACATGTACGTGTGCCTGTGCAAGGGAGTGACCTGCAGCCAGATCCGCGACTGTGCCCGCCGCGGCGAGGCCGCCAGCCTGCGCGACCTCAGCCGGGCCCTGGGCGTGGCCACCCAGTGCGGCAAGTGCGGCCGCTGCGCCCGGGAGTTGCTGGAACAGGCGCGCACCGGTGACGCCGGCCCCGAATCGGCGCTGCAGTGCGCCTGACGCGCGCCTGCCCTGCCCAGAGCGGGCCCGGCGCGCTACAATCCAGCGCAACATCTTCCCCCATCCCTTGCCCGGAGGAGTCCGCCCGTGAAAGGAGACGCCAAGGTCATCGAATATCTCAATCTCGCCCTCAAGAACGAGCTCACGGCCATCAACCAGTACTTCCTACATGCGCGCATGTACGAGAACTGGGGCCTGCACAAGCTCGACGAGCACGAGTACGAGGAATCCATCGACGAGATGAAGCACGCCGATGCCCTCGTCCGGCGCATCCTGTTCCTAGAGGGCCTGCCCAACCTCCAGGACGTGGGCAAGCTGAAGGTGGGCGAGAACGTGGAGGAAATGCTGCGCTGCGACCTGGCGCTGGAGCTGGAGGCGGTGCCGCTGCTGCGCGAGGCCATCGCCCACTGCGAATCCTGTGGCGACTACGTCAGCCGGGAGCTGTTCGAGGACATCCTCGAGAGCGAGGAGAAGCACATCGACTGGCTGGAGACCCAGCTCGACCTCATCGGCCGGGTGGGCCTGGAGAACTACCTGCAGTCCATGATGTGAGTCGTCATACAATGAACGAACCAGCCACCATCATGGTGGCGTTCTCATTCCACGCTCACGGACCTTCCTGCTGCCTCCCTACATAACAAAAACGGGCCGGTGACAAGCAAGAACCACTTGTCACCGGCCCTTTTTCCGCCCCTTCCACGCTACCGTCTGTCAACGCATGCCGTAGCTCTGCAGGACATTCGTGTCAGGGGAAAAGAACGGTTCAACGAACAATCAATGGTTTCCCTGAATTACAACTGGCGCAGTGTACCCTTGCCGACATACGCCGCCAGCGACTTGGCGATGTTGTTGACTACGGTGGTGGTATCCGGCCCCTTGATTCTGCTGGTCGCACGCCACCACACAGCCTTGTCTCTGGCATAAAACAGCGCCACATTCACCTCGCTGACGACAACATGGCGCTTTTGTGGCCCGAAGATGGTCTGAACAATCGTGGGCTGCGAGACGACGACATAGTTGCCAAAGATGAAGCCATCCACCTTCATTTTTTTCGCCAGCGTGGCGAGAAACTTCTGGGTTTGGCGGGTAAAGGCGGTCAACTGGCCGCTGCTGGTGTTGTAGTCCGCCTGCAGGTTCTTGTAGCCCCGGCCCAGCGCATACTTGTTGATTGTATCAAGCACCTCCTTCGGCGTGCGAATCTTCCACTGCGACTGCTTGGTCGACAGTTCAGCGGTCAGCGCCTGGGCGACATCCTGGGCATACTTGGGATCATCATATCCCTGCATGCCTCCGATAACGCCAGCACCGGGAAACAGCGGAAACACCGCAATGGACCTGATTTTATTGAAGTCCATATTGGGTGAAACATCGGCGCTGGAGGGCTTGAGGATTTTTTCCGACTGGTCCGAGCTCTTGGTCAGGCCTTCGAGGGCTTTGCAGCCGGCAAGGCTGATCAGGGCCAGTGAAATCAAAAAGCTGTAGAAAATGCGTTTCTTGATATACATGAACAACTCCTTCATTTCTGAAAATTATTAAGGGTGAACCTGCCAGCCCGCGGCATACCCGGCAGAAGCCTGTCACTACCTGTCGCGTTCTCTACAGAAGTTTGGTGCTGTACGACCTGGCAACCATTTAACATGTTTCTGGAGGCCATGCAATTCATAAACAATTATTAGTTTTTCATAAACAATTATTAGAATGCTCTAACATATGATGAACCTTTAACCACTCCACGGTTTTCCTTGCATGTCAACACGCCATCAAGGAACAATGCCCCCCTGGATCCGGCAAGCCACAAGAGGCCCGTGCCGACTATAAAACCGATGGAATCGAAAGAGACAGTGGCAAATGAGAATCGTTTGTCACCAGCCCCTTCTTGAGCCGGAGGAAAGACTGGTCGGGGCGAGAGGATTTGAACCTCCGACCACCGCAACCCCATTGCGGTGCGCTACCAGACTGCGCTACGCCCCGATGAAATCAGGCAGATACACTCCGCGGCGCGGAGCGGCCGCTATGATACCGCGGCCGGCGGGCGGGGAAAAGGCACCGGGTCAGGGCTGGAGCAGGCGCAGCAGCTCCTCGAGCTCGGCCCGCAGCTCGCGCAGGGTGCGGGGA
>WFTY01000271.1 GCA_015485245.1 Anaerolineales bacterium
ACCCTGGGGGTCGACGTTGCCGCGACCTCGGCGTTGGATGCCGTGGGGGCCGGCGTGTTGAGCGCCAGCGCGGTGACGGTCGGCATCGGCGAGACAGCAGCTATGGTCGGCGGAACGGCAGCCTGCGTCAACGCCTGTCTCACCGCCAGCCGTTCGGTCGTCGGCGTGGGTGTGTTCCCCCCCAGCCACGGCGGCAGATCGCGGCCCGTCACCGACATCAACGTCAGCCAGCTCCCCAGCAGCAACACGACCACGCCCAGAGTCCCCCACAGCGCCTTGCTCCATTCCAGGCGCGGCGTCTTGACCTTGTCGTCAACCGCGTAATAGCCCTGATCATAGCGGTAGTAGTAACCATAACGCCCGGAGCGCGGATCGACGCGATTGATCACCACGCCAAGCAGGTTAGCACCCACGCGGCGCAACTGCTCCACACTCTGGCGAGCGGTTTCCCGCTTGGTCACCCCCGGCTCGATCACCAACACCACCCCATCCACTTTGGGCGCCAGCACCGCGGCATCGGTGACCGCCAGCACGGGCGGCGAATCCACCACCACCACATCGGCCACCTCGGCGCTCAACTTTTTCAGCAGCGATTGCATCTTCTCCGAGGCCAGCAATTCCGAGGGGTTGGGGGGGATCTTGCCCGAGGTGATCACCGAAAGCCCTTCCACCGGCGAGGGCTGCAACAAATCTTCGGGGAGGGGCTCTCCTGCCCCAAACAGGGATTGATACACGAAAAAAGAAGACAGGCCAGAGCGGTTAGGCAACTTGAAGCGCTGGTGTTGCGTCGGGCGGCGCATATCGGCATCCACAATCACCACCCGTTTGCCCCCCTGGGCCAACACCACTCCCAGGTTGGCGCTCACAGTGGTCTTCCCGGTCCCCGCTTCCGGACTGGTGACCACCAGGGTGTGGACGGGAAAATCCACGCTGGTGTATTGGATGTTAGTGCGCAGGCTGCGAAAAGCCTCCGCCGTGGGGGAGCGAGGCGCGTGCAAAGCAACCAGGTTGCCGTTCTCGGCATCATGCTTGATGATCGTCCCCAACACCGGCAGGCCTAACTGGCGGGTGATCTCTTCCGGGCTTTTGATGGTGTCATCCAGCGCTTCCATCAGGAAAACGGCCCCCACAGCCAGCATGCCCCCCACCACGGCAGCCAGGGCGGTGTTCATCAGCACGCGCGGGCGAACGGGTTTTTCCGGGGGAACCGCGGGCTCCACCACAACCACGTTGGATGTGGATTGCGCCTCAGCCACCCGGATCTGCTCGAAACTTTGCAGCAGCTCGCTGTAGGTCTGGCGGAACTGTGCCAGCTCGGCCTCCAGGCGCGAGCGTTCAGCCGCTTGTGCGGGATCATTCCCCATGCCGTTGAGCGCCTCCATAGTGTTGTGGATCTGCCCGTTGAGGCGATTGAGCTGTTCCTGCAGGCTGGCCTTCGACTCGGCGAAGCGCGCCGCCTGCAACGCCTCGTTTTGTCTGGCGAACACGTCCACCAGCATGTTGGCGATCAGAGCGGCTTTTTCGGGGTCGGTGTCCTCCACGCTGACCTCGATCAACTGAGTATCGCGCACCAGTTGAACGCTGATCACTTCGGCGAATTCCTGAGCGGTCTCGTATTCCATGGGGATGCCCAACTCGACCAACTGCTCCATCACTTCGTCGAGGATGGGGCGCTTGGTGAGCAGCTCGGAATAGGTACGCGCCAGGCGTTCGCTGGTCAGGATGGCAGTGTAATCGCTGACGTTGGCGCTGGGGGCCTCGTTGATCAGCAAAGTGGTGGTGGCCTGATAGACCGGCTCCATCACCCTGCTGGTAATGTACGCCGCCCCACCAGCCAGCAGGACAGCGACCACGATCAACCATGCCCAACGCCACAACAGCGCGGCGTACTGGCGTAGGTCAACCTGCAGGCTTAAATCATCATTGAATTGAGCTTCCATGTAATATCCCTCGTTGTGTATCACCTATCAGTCCGTTCAACCCCAACTCTCTTGCCCTTAGCCCACAGCGCGCTTGAGCGGACAAAACCCGATAAGTCCGTCCGATTATATCATGCGGCAGCGCCCGGCTCTGCCGCCAGCTCACGAATACGCGCCAGTCCCTGACGCAAAAAGACATCAATCTCTTGAACCGCATCCTGGTAGTCCGCCTCCGACCCACCAATCGGGTCAACGATATCTCCCTGGCGCCCCGCCATCTCACTGAGCAGGTAAACGCGTCCCGCCAGGTCGGGGAATTCCGCACGCAAGGCCTCTTTGTGCCCTTGCTCCATCACCAGAATAAGCCGATGCGATTCGAGCAGGGTTCGGGTGACCATTTGTGCGCGATGCTCACTCAGATCCGCCCGACGCGCGCGGGCGAGCGCCTGCACCTGCGGGGCTGCGGGCAGGCCATCGCGCGCCCAGGTGCCCGCTGAAGCGATCCGCCAATCCACATCCTCGTCTTTCACCAGTAAACGCAACAACGCCGCGGCCAGCGGCGAGCGGTTGATGTTGGCGGTGCACACAAAGAGGACAGAATAGGGCATGCAGCAAATTATATCCGCAGATTGCCGGGTTAGATCAGCAGACCGAACAGATCACTGATTGTGCGAGACCATGCGCATTGCCCCTCCTCGCGCCAGCGATCCGAGCTCAATGGAACAAGGATCACTCTTCAGATCGTTCTTCCCATGACGAGGATATGCGCTTACTCCACAACAGCAGGCCAATCTGCACGCCAAAGAGCGCTGCCATCACCAGCCACACCCCCCACTCCCAGGTCTTCTGCGCGGTGGCGGCCAGTCCAATGGAGAACAACATCCCGGCGACGTTGAGCCAGGTCTGCCAGGTTGGGCGATTCAACACCGCCCCTACTTTCTCCCCTTGCTGTGCTGCTTCCCAGCGGGCAAAGCTTAGCACAAACAGGGCCAGCGCCAGGGCGAAGATCCAAAGAGCATTCACAAGTAAATTGTACCAGTCAATCATGGCAACCACGGATTTCCATCAAGTCGCCTGGTCTCGATACACCCGGCGCTGGTTGAGTGCGCCCCTTGGGTTGAGCTTGTCGAAACCAGGGCGTGTATCGAAACCCGCCGGGCACTCGACCGGCGCTATCTTCAGCGAACGTCGGTTGAGCAGGCGGTGCGTTGCCCGCCGTATCGAAACCACGTGAGCGCCTTACACTATCAAGGCCGCTTGGTCTCGATACGCCCCTTCGGGGCTACTCGACCAGCGCTTGTCTGCTACTCGACCAGCGCTCATAAACTCAACCAATGCCGATGTTTACTC
>WFTY01000272.1 GCA_015485245.1 Anaerolineales bacterium
GTCGGGGGAGGGGAACAGGTCTTCCAATGTCCAGGCGGAAAGTGAATAAGGGCTCATTGATTCGTTTCCTTGAAAATCAGATGTTGAAGCGTACGTGTAAGACGTCTCCGTCTTGCACGGGATAGGTTTTTCCTTCCAGGCGGAGGACGCCTTTGTTGCGCGCCTCTGCCATGCTGCCCAGTTCGAGCAGAGTGTCACAGGGGACGACCTCGGCGCGAATAAAGCCTTTTTGCAGGTCGCTGTGAATCACACCGGCGGCCTCCGGGGCCAGCGCGCCGCGTCGTACCGTCCAGGCGCGCACTTCGTCCTCCCCCACGGTGAAGAAGGAGAGCAGTTGCAGCAGGTCGTAGGAGCGGCGGATCATGCGGTTGAGGCTGGGTTCTGTGATGCCATATTCTGCCATGAAGATCGTTGCGTCTTCAGGGGGAAGCTGGGCGATTTCCATTTCAAGCTGGCCATGCAGGGCGATGCTGTCGGCCTGGGGGGGCAGCTCAACCTGAGGCGGGGTTTGTCCCTCACTCAGGTTGAGCACGATGAGTAAGGGCTTGAGGGAGAGAAAGCCAAAGCCGGAAATCTGCTTGCGTTCGGAGGGGTTCAATTCCAGCGTGCGCAGAGGGCGGTTCTCCTCCAGGGCGCTGTGTAACCGTTGAAAGAGGGCCTCCTCGGCGGCGATCTCCCCTTTGTCCCGGCTTCCGCGTTGACGCTCCTCAGCCAGACGCTCCAGTCGGCGCTCTACCTGAATCAGGTCGTTGAGCAAGAATTCGTCTTCCATCACCTCGATATCGCGTTGTGGACTTATCTCTCCAAGAGCGTGTGGCACGCTGGGGTTTTCGAAACAGCGTACCACGTGCAGGAAGCCATCCATCTGTGAAAGCTCGGTCAACAACGGGCCGGCGATGTTTCCGCTGCCGGAGCCTTCCAGCCCGGCGATGTCGGTGTAGGTGACTTTGGCGTAGGTGGTTTTCTTGGGGTTGTAGAGCCGGGAGAGCGCGTCCACACGCGGGTCGGGGACATCTACAACCGCGGTGTGGACTTCAAAGCGCCCCCCGCTCATGGCGACGGGGACATCTCCCCCGGTCAGCGCGTTGAAGATGGTTGTCTTGCCAGCCTGGGGCAGGCCGATGATTCCGAGTTTCATGTTGTTTCTACATTTCCGCTAAAGTGTGATTTTTCGTCGTTTCGGACGAAGAAGGATTGTACCGCGGTTTGCACCGCCGTGCTTTACGTTTTCACCCATCCGCATTAGAATTGGCGCCATGATGAATGACCAACAATCGGAAACACAACCAACGCAAATCACAGCCCCCGCTCCCGCGCCGCGTCGCAGCGGGCGAGGCAAGAAGATCGGCCTGGCACTGTTGAGCTTGGTTTTTGTCGTGGTGCTGGGTGTGCTGTTGGGATACCGCAACGGCATCCAGCGACGCAGGGCTTTAGAAACCAGCCAGATCATCACCAAGGCGGCGGAGCAGTTTGAGCTTGGCTTGGTGGATATGCAGCAGGGGCGTTACGAGATTGCCCGCCAGCGCTTTGAATATGTGATCTCCATTGACCCGGCTTACCCCGGTGTGACAGATAAGCTGGCAGAGGTGTTGCTGGTGCTCAACGTCACCGCTACACCCACGGCCGCGCCACAGGCTATCCCCACGATGGCCCCCGCGGCGGAAGACGCTCCGGTGGTGGACGCAGCCACGCTCGATGCGTTGTTCGCTCAGGCGGAAGAATATCTGGCCGCCCAGGAGTGGACGCAAGCGATCGAGACGCTGGAGCAAATCCGTAAGCAGCAGGCGACATATCGGGCGGTGGAGATTGATGGCATGATCTACCTGGCGTTGCGGCAGCGCGGTGTACAAAAGATCACGCTTGGCGAGCTGGAAGGCGGCATCTACGACCTGACGCTGGCGGAGAAGTTTGGCGTGCTGGATACCGAGGCAGATAGCTGGCGCACCTGGGCGCGGTTGTACATCACCGGGGCAAGTTACTGGGACGTGGACTGGCCGCGGGCCATTGAAGCTTTTCGCCAGGTGGCGCAGATGACGCCTAACCTGAGCGATAGTTCGGGCTGGACGGCGGCCAAGCGTTATGTGGATGCCATTGTAGGCTATGGGGATTATCTGGTTGCCAATGGGCGCGCCTGCGAGGCGGATGACGTTTACAACGAAGCCTATCTCTACACGGGCAACGAAATCTATATGGAAATGATCCGCAATGCCCAGGAGCTGTGTAAGTAAATGACCCCGGTTTGGGCGCTCTCCCTGGCGTATTGGATGCACATGCTGGCCACCGTGACCTGGATCGGTGGCCTGGCTGTTTTCTTGTTGTTCATCATCCCCGCGGCGCAGCGCACCCTGGATGCAAGCGCCTACGCAACGCTGGTGGAGCGTTTCCAGGCGCGCTTCGACGCCCTGGGGTGGTTCAGCGTGGTGGTGCTGTTGGGCAGCGGCATGCTCCAAATGAGCGCTAATCCAAACTATGAGGGTTTCCTGGCGGTCAACAATTCCTGGGCAGTCGCCATCCTCACCAAGCATATTCTTTTTGTCGTCATGCTGGGCGTCAGCGCCTGGCTGACCTGGGGGGTGCTCCCGGCCTTGCGACGGGCGGTCTTGTTGCAGGCGCACGGCAAGGCATCCCCTGAGATGCCTGTGCTGCTCCGGCGGGGGGCCTTTTTGATGCGTTTGAACCTTATTTTGGGGGTTGTGATCCTGGCGTTGACGGCGCTTGCCCGCGCTGCTTAACTGCAGATACCTGGCTGTCGTTTACTGTCTATTTTCCTCGCGGGCCGATGTAAAATTTCCATGGCTCATTGGGGTAGTAGTGGTACACGCGTCGTTCCGGAAACGCCTCGATCACTGTGGCATCTTTTGCCGCGCCGCGGCTGTAGGCAAACACGAAGGGGGTGTCAAAGAAGGGATTACTCAGCTCCAGCAGAATATCGTATTCTCGCCAGTGTTGGGGGTGTACCAGGATCAGCGCCGGGGCGAGTTCCTGTGCTTCAGCGCTCAGGAAGGGGGCGAGCTGTTCTCGTTGGATGCCATACAGGTGATACATTCCGCCGAGGCGCGCCGGGAGGTAGAAAAGCACGTTGGCGGCCACAAGCAGAGTCAGCAGAGCGGTTATGGTCAGCGGGCGTGCTTTGCGCCAGCCTGACTTTGTCTGGTAGCGTTCTTCTGGCTTAAGAGGCCAGCCTGCCAGCCAGGCGAGGCCCGCGGCGGTGAGCAGAGTCAGCGCAGGAAGGGATTCGTAGTAATAACGCGGCCCAAACAGCCAGGCGCCTACCCAGTACGTGGCGTAAATCAGCACCAACACAGGCAGGAGGGCGATCAGCGGCCACAGGCGGCGGTGGCGGCGCACGGCCCACAGGCCAAACGGCAGGAAGAGCCAGGAGAATTTCCCCCAACCGAACAGGTCGCTCAACCCGGCGTTCAGGCTGTGGCGCGTGTTCCACCAGGCCTGTTTCAGGGTGTGCCCCTGCGCCCGCACGCCGTGTCCTGGCCCAAATCCCAGGCGGTCGTACTCCCACCACAGGGTGTAGGGGTTACGCAGCGGATCGCCGGTCACAGCGTATTGCCAGGTGAAGTGAAGACACCCAACCCCCAGAGCGACGATGCCGACAACCAGCACTCCGCGGCGGACGCGGCGCGAACCGCGGCATAGCAGAATCGATCCGTGGATTCCGAAGGGGAGTGCTACCCCCAGGGCGGTCAGCGGGCGGCTGAGGGCCAGCGCGCCCAGGGTGAGACCGGCGGTCAGGGGGGGCAGCCAGCCGGGAAGGCGCGCCTGCTCCTCGACGGTATCCAGCCAGGCCAGCGCGAAGAACGTGGTTAGCACCAGTCCCCAGGCGTGGGAGAGCAGCACACTGGAGTTCATGAGAAAGAACGGCGAGCTGAGGGTCAGCCCGGCGGCCAGCAAGCCGACAGCTTCCCCCAGGGTGCGTTTCCCCAGCAGGTAGACCAGCCATACCTCAAACCCGGCCAGCAGGGGGTTGACCCAGGCTTTGGGGTTGGGCTGTGCTCCGA
>WFTY01000273.1 GCA_015485245.1 Anaerolineales bacterium
GGGTGTACAGGCCGAACTGATCCGGATCACCGTTCGTCACCAGCCACGACCAGTTCTCCAGCGTTTCAACGTCAAACTCCTCGGTGAAGAAAGCCGGCGGCTCTCCTCCCGCTGATGCGCCGCCACCGCCAGCAGTGGCGCCGCCCCCACTGGACGCCCCGCCGCTACCACCGCTGGAAACCACCTCCAAGGCCTTACCATTGAACTCGCCAGCCAGGAACTCATCCGTCGCCAGGCGATATACTTCAACCTTCATAGTATCCGTTACATTGTGCGAGCGCAGGATGTCGCAATACGCCGACATCGTGCCATCCCCACCCAGAGGTAATCCTTCGATGGTGAGGAGAAGATCGCCACCTTGAATGCCAGACTTTGAGGCAGGCGAACCGGATTCCACCGACGAAACCCAAATGCCCGACACGCTGCCATCCGAGGCCACCCAGGCCTGGCCGTTGATGCCAATCGAATCCACATCGTTCCCGGCCTTCAATTCCTCGATGATCGGTTTGGCAACTTCACGGCTGATGGCGAAGTATTGATTCGAGATGTTCGAGGCGGTACTTGAATCGGAGCGGTAGTTTACCGCCACAACCTTGCCATCGGGGGTGATCAACGGCCCACCGGAGTTTCCAGGGTTGATGGTAGCGTCATGCATCAAGACAGCTTCCACAGCAGCCCAGGACGTATTCCCGTCCGCAGACTCCTTGGCGACAATCCCTTTGGTGAGCGTGTATTCCGGCTCCAATAAGGGGAAGCCAGCCGCATAGACATCCATGCCGACGGAAATATCCCCTGCATACCAATCAAGATAAGAGAAGCCATCGCCTTCGATATCGATGACGGCCAGATCGGAACACTCCGAGACCGCCACGACTGTAGCGTTGTAACTCTTGGTGCGATCACCACCAATATACACTTTCAACAAACCGGCGCCAGTGACTACATGGTTGTTCGTCACCGCCAGGCCGGAAGGGTCAATAATGAATCCCGAACCACCCCATCCAGTTGTAACAGGGCCTTCGCCAAGCGGATAAAAAGTACCCACAGCCTCAATCTGGATCACAGCGTTTTGCACATCCTGCAAATTAGACACCGCGCCAGTTGTGTTAACTGGTTGAGCCGGTTGAGCCGGTTGCGCAGGTTCGGCGGGTTGCGCAGGTTGCGCAGGTTGCGCCGGGGCAGCAGGTTGGGCTGGTTCGGCGGGCTGCCCCGAATCCGAAGCCGGCGCGCCGCAGGCCAGCCCAACGGCCAAAATGAACACAGCTGCCCAAAACAGTGGTTTGATAAACGCGTATTTCATTGGTTCTTCTCCTACAAATCTTCTTAAGGTTAAATACCAGAGTCAATACAAACGATTTTTTGCCATCTTCAAGAACATTCTAGCACAGTTTTCCAACGCTCAAATAGCTTCATACTCCTTCCATAAGATTGTTCACAAGCCTACCAGGTTAACGTCAGGAAAGCGTCAGCCATACGCTTTAAATCCTCCTAGCTAAGCGGTACGGCACGATCAAAGCCGGGAACGCAAGAACAACGCAGCCCCAATCGTCGCCAGCGCTACCAGTCCGCTGATTAGCGTCAACGGCAGCGCGGCGCGCGGCGAGGCAACCGGAACAATCACCTCAGCCGTCGGGGCGACATCCGGCACAAGAGATGGGGCTTGCGTCGCTGCGGGAAGCGGCTCTTCCCGCGAAGGCAACGTCTTCTCCTGAGGCGCCTCAGCCGCCTCAAAAGCGGCATCTGGCGCAGCTTCTTCCCCGAGGGGAGAAACAGCCTTCTCCGTCACGCTCGCCATCTCCATAGCCGGCGCGGCGGCCAACATCGGCTGGCCCACGCCCGTCACGTCACGGAATAACAACACGACAAACAGCAAACTGGTCGCGAGGGCAACCAGGCGGACCACAGGATAAAGCACAGCAGCTCGCGAAGGACGCCAGGGCGCAACCATCTCCGGCGTGAGGGTGAAATTCCGTCGCGCCCGCACCACAGGCAGAGAACGCAACGCTGCCCGCGTCTGACGCAAATCATCCAGAGCGCGCCGCAAATCCACATCTCCCCTCAGGCGTCGCTCCAAACGTGCGCGCTCGCCGGAAGATAGTTCTCCGTCCAGATAAGCGGACAACCGTGCCCAATCGCGGGAGGAGAGCTTGTTTTTCATCATGGGGCCTCCTCCTGAAGACGCAACGCAGCGGGAAGAAGTTCCCCAAACGACTGCAAACAATCCTGCATTCTGCGCCTGGCACGCGCCAGGCGACTGCGCACCGTCCCCACTGGCCGGGCGATAATTTCCGCCGCAGCACGGTAATCCATACCCTGCACATCCACCAGCACTACCACCACACGGAAATCCACCGGCAGGCGGTCGAGGCATTCCTGAATGGCGCGTGCCAGTTCAGCCCGCTGAACGGCTTCCTCAGGCGTTTCGCCAGCCGCGGCCATCCAGGGAAGCGATTCCCCGTCCCGATCGTCCGCTCCCGCCGGCTCCAACGGCGCAACCGGACGGCGTTGACGGCGGCGCAGCTCATCGTAACAGGCATTGGTGACAATGCGCAACAGCCAGCCACGAAACGAACCACCGCGATAACTGTGCAGCTTTCGATAGGCAGCAATGAAAGCTTCTTGTGTGGCATCCTCAGCGGCATCCACCTCGCCCAGAACGCGGTATGCCTGCGTAAAAACCCGATCCTGGTGCGCCAGCACAAGGCGATTAAAAGCATCCAGGTCACCCTTCCGGGCCAGGCGGATCAACGCAGCTTCATCCATGCGGGGGATTATAAACGAAAATACCGCCGCTTGCCCAATCGCGGCAAGACGATTACAATCACGAAAACCAAACCAGGGAAATCAAGATGCAACCTCAAGCCATCCAGGAGACCTATCCCAACGAGTGGAGCCACTGTTACGGCTGCGGCCGCCTGAACGACCACGGCCTGCACATCCAATCGTTTTGGGATGAAGCCCGCGGCGAAACCTACGCCCACTTCATTCCACGACCTTATCACACCGCCTTGCCCGGTTACGTCTATGGCGGATTGATCGCCTCGCTGATCGACTGCCACGGCACCGGTTCAGCGGCGATCGCCATGCAGCAGGAATTCCTGCGCCAGCAGCCAGAGGCCAGCCCTCCGCCTACCTTCCGTTTTGTGACCGCCGCGCTGCAGGTCAACTTCATCAAACCCACACCGCTGGGCCCGCCCCTCGAGCTGCGCGGCCAAATCACTGAAGTCAAAGGACGCAAAGTTACCGTCGCCATATCCCTGTCGGCAGAAGGCATCGTCACTGCCCGCGGCGAAGTCGTCGCCGTACAGGTGCCCGAAGACTGGACGCTCCCTACCGGATAAATTATGCCCCTCGACCTTTCTCGCATCCAGGCCCTGTGCTTTGACGTTGATGGGACGTTGAGCGATACCGACGATCAGTTTGTACACAAGCTCGCCAGAAAGCTGCAACCGTTGCGCTTTCTATTCTCCAACGGCGATCCGCGCCCCTTCGCGCGCCGCGTGGTGATGGCCACTGAAACGCCGGGGAATATACTCTTTGGGTTGCCCGATCGCCTGGGCATAGACGGGCCTCTGGCCGCCCTCGGTGATGCCCTCTACCGTCTGGGTTTGCGCGGCGAGCCAGAACCGTTCCTGCTCATCCCCGGCGTGCGCGCCATGCTCGAAACGCTGCACGCGCACTACCCCCTGGCCGTGGTAAGCGCCCGCGGCGGACGCAGCACAGCCTGGTTCCTGGAACAGTTCAACCTCACCCCCCTCTTCCGTTGTGTGGCCACAGCCCAAACATGCAAACATACCAAGCCTTACCCTGACCCGATCCTCTGGGCCGCGGCGGAGATGAGCGTTGAGGCTCAAAATTGCCTGATGATCGGCGACACCACTGTAGACATCCTGGCCGCCAAAGCCGCCGGGGCGCAGGCCGTCGGCGTGCTCTGCGGTTTCGGAGAGGAAGAAGAGCTACGCCGCGCCGGCGCGGATATCATCCTGCCCACCACCGCCGACCTGCCCACCGCGCTCAACCGGTGAAAGGCTACGCCTCCATGTTGAAAACATTACAGACATAGCCTATAATGGAAAACGTATGAAGACAATCGCGCGCTGGATTGGGGTCATGATCTTCCTGGCGAGTCTGAGTGGGCTGCTCTGGGGCGAGGTACGCGCTCAAGCCCCCCCCGAGGGGCAATATTTCTCGAAAACCGGGCACTGGGTCTCCGGAGATTTCCTGGATAAATACAATAGCGTTTCCAACCCGGAAGCAATTTACGGTTTGCCCATCACCGACGCCTTCACGGATCCAACCAGCGGCCACCTGATTCAGTATTTCGAAAAAGCGCGGTTTGAGCTGCATCCCGAGGGAATCGAGGACCTGCGCGTTCAACTCACTCCCCTGGGAG
>WFTY01000274.1 GCA_015485245.1 Anaerolineales bacterium
ATCTTTTTTGCCTGTATGCACGCCGTGGTCTTGGCGCTGGCGGGCCTGTACATGCCAGCGTACGGTGGCGTGCTTGTGTTGGTGATTGGGGGTGGATTGTTGCTGTATCTGGTGGGGTTGGGGGGCAGGACGCTGGGATATATTTTCGTGATCGTCGCCACAATGGTTTTGATTTTTAGCCCAGATTTTGAGGTGGGCGAGTTCCCCCGACGGATCTATTTCTTAATTTCTGTTGGTACCGGAGCAGTGTTGATCGAGATGGCCACGCACTGGCGCATTATGATGGCCCGTCAGGTCAACCGCCTGCGGGCTATCAATCGTGTCAGTCAGGCGCTGGTGACCTCGATTGATCCGGACAGCGTGGTCAACCTGCTGGCAACGACCATTCAAGATGTGCTCAATGCGGATAGCTATTTTATCGCCCGGTTGATCGGCGACCACCTGCACCTCAGCGTGCTCTACGACGAGGGAGAGATCTTTGGCCCGCTGGAGCTGGACAAAGATGCCGGTCTGGCGGGTTGGGTGTTGCGCAATCGTCGCAGCCTGCTACTGACCAATGTCCCTAAGGAGATTGAAGTGCTGGACCTGGAGCGTCGTATTGTCGGCAAGGGACGTCCCAATCTCTCCTGGCTGGGCGCGCCCATGGATACAGGAGGGCACTTGGTTGGCCTAATCGCTGTCGGTTCGTATAGCTACAACGCCTTTGACGAGAATGATCAGGAGATGTTGGAAAGTATTGCCCAGCAGGCCGCGCTGGCGTTCGTCAATGCCCATCATCACCAGCAGGTTCAGGAACAAGCGCGGCGCGACAGCCTGACGGGTGTGTATAATCATGGATATTTTCTACAGCGTCTCGATCAATTGATTCGGGTAGCGGTTGACGACAAGAACCCCCTGGCGGTAATTATGCTCGATGTGGATCATTTTAAGCTTTATAACGATCGCTATGGACATCAACTGGGGGATAGGGTGCTTGTGGCGCTGGCGCGCACGATTGAAAGCCACATTAAGCGCTCGGATGTGGTCGGGCGTTGGGGGGGCGAGGAGTTTGGCATCGCCTTGCCGCTGGTGGATGTCGAACAGGTGTATCGGATCGCCAGACGGATTCAGACCACAATGGCTGAGATGGATTTCGTTACCCCCGGAGGGGAGAAGGTGCCCGCGCCGACCGTCAGCCAGGGCTTTGCCATGTGTCCGGCAGAAGCCAATGACGCTTACTCGTTGATCTCCCTGGCGGATCGGCGGTTGTATGAGGCCAAGGCGTATGGCCGTAATCGGATTATGGGACCTGGAGGAGTGCGTCACGGATGACGGCGCGGCGAGCGGTTGTTCTGTTGCGCGGCGGTGGCGATCTGGCCAGCGGAGTGGCTTTGCGTTTACATCGGGTAGGCCTGGGCGTGGTTATCACTGAGATTCCGCAACCGCTGGCTGTGCGTCGCCTGGTTTCTTTCTGCGAGGCGGTCTATCGGGGGGAAATTGCGGTTGAGGGCGTAAGCGCCCGCCGGGTGGATGACGCTTCCGCCGCCCTGAACGCGCTTGCCGAAGGGAAAATCCCCGTGTTGGTTGATCCTGCGGGAGAGATTTGCGCTGCGCCGCAATTGGATGTGCGCGCGGTTGTGGATGCGCGCATGCTGAAGCGCCCGCCGGAACCGCAGTCGCCGCTAGGCCTCCCCTGGATGCAAGCCGCACCGCTGTTCATTGGCCTGGGCCCTGGCTTTGTGGCGGGGGAGAACTGCCACGCGGTGATCGAGACCCAGCGCGGGCACTTCCTTGGCCGGGTGCTCTGGCAAGGCGCCCCCGAAGCGGATACGGGCATTCCGGGCGCGGTGGCGCGCTTTCGAGGGGAACGTGTGCTGCGCGCCCCTGCCGATGGTGTCCTGAACAACCTTTGTACCATCGGCGCCCGCGTGCAGGCCGGGGAGCCGATCGCCGAAGTGGCAGGGGAGATCGTCGCCGCGCCGTTTGAAGGCATCTTGCGCGGGTTGTTGCACAGCGGGTTGCCGGTTCAAAAGGGGTTGAAGATCGGCGATGTTGATCCGCGCCTGGATGAGCGCCTGGCGATGACGGTTTCCGAGAAGTCGCTGGCTATTGGCGGCGGCGTGCTTGAGGCATTGCTGACTTCCCCTGCCCTGCGGGCCACATTATGGAATTAAAGGCCGCCCTGCGTTTGGGCGAGTGCCCGCACCTGGCGTTAACCGGCTCGGGGGGTAAAAGCACGGCGCTTTTTCAACTTTCCCGGCAGGTGCGCTCGCCGTTGATCCTGAGCGCTACAACTCATCTGGCACGCCACCAGACTCGCCTTGCCGACCGGCACGTGGTGATTCATACGGAAGCTGATCTCAATCAGTTGGAGAGTCTTCCCTGGAAGGGGCGTATCCTGGTCACTGGCGATTTTGACGGCGAACGCACCCGCGGCCTGGGGGAAGCCGCGATGGAGTGGTTAGGGCAGTTTTGCGGCTATCATTCCC
>WFTY01000275.1 GCA_015485245.1 Anaerolineales bacterium
GATATCTACGCCCCGGCTTCGTTGGAACCGACGATGTATATCTCACAAGACAACCGCGTGCAAATTGGCGGCCCGCCCCCGGCAAGGATTTGGAACGCCATTTCTGGTTCGCACACCTTGGTGCGGGACGGCAAGGTGAACGGCAAGCTGCTGACTTGTCGCAAGCCGGAGTATTGCAACATCCTGGCCCCGCACACGGCCGTGGGGCTCACCGCCGATGGGCAGCTCCTCCTGGTGGTTGTTGAGGGATTGCCGCTGGCGTTGCGGCGGGCGCTCTCGCTTAAAGAATTGGCCTATTTGATGGCGAGTTTGGGCGCCCGTCAGGCGATCTCGCTGGACGGGGGCGGTTCCAGCACGTTGGTGACCGAATCCGCCGGAAGGGGGCGAGTGCGCAATATGCCTACGGATGGGCAGGAGCGCGTGGTGGCCAACCACCTGGGCGTGCGGGCGCAGTTGATCGCCACGCCCGATCGTTCGGTTTTGATGGAAGGGGAAGACACGATTGGGGTCAAAGGGGGGAAGATCGTTTACCATTTCAGCTTGATGAATCCACTGCCGCGGCCTGCATGAGTGTTTGCTGCTTTTTAGAAGCGGGGTGGGGGGAGCGTAGGCAGTTCAATGGTGAACGTGGTCCCCTGGCCTACCGTGCTCTCCACGCGAATTTCGCCGCCGTGCGCCTCGATGATGGATTGCACGATGGCCAACCCTAGCCCGGAACCAGGGGAGCGCCCGTCAATGGGGCGCGTGTGCTCGATGCGATAAAAGCGTTCGAAGATGTGGGGCAAGTGTCTGGCGGGAATGCCTCGCCCGGTATCGCTGACTTGCAGGCAGACAAAGTTGGGTTTCTCGGAAGGCTTCAATCGGAGAGAAACCGTTCCACCTTTGGGGGTGTGTTTGATTGCGTTGGAGATCAGGTTATCCAGCACGCGCCGGAGTTGTTCTTCGTTGCCGAAGATGGCCGGTAGTTTGGGGTCAACCTGGTAGGTGAGCTGGATTTTGTTCTTCTGTGCGCGAATTTCAAAAATTTCGCAGGCTTCCTCGATCAAGATCGCCAGGTCAACCGGCGCGTAGGCGTCCCGTCCTGAACCCGCATCGATTTGAGAGAGATCCAGCAGTTCGTTGACCATGGCTGTCAGGCGGTCAATTTCGCTGTCAATCTCCTTCAGGAATCGCCTGGCGGTTTGAGGGTCGTCCATCGCCCCGTGATGGAGCGCTTCGACGCGCAGCTTTATGGTGGTGAGCGGGGTGCGCAGTTCGTGACTGGCGTTGGCGACGAAGGCGCGCAGGTTGCTGACGTGTTCCTGCAGACGGGCAGCCATGCTGTTGAAGGCGTGTGCCAGTTGTTGAAATTCCTGTGGGCCAGAGGGCGTGGCGCGCGCCTCGAGGTGGCCAGCGGTGAGTTTTTGCGCGCTGGTGGTCAGATCGGTGATTGGCGCTGTCAGGTTGCGCGCCAGCAGCCATCCACCGACACCCACGGTCAGCAACAGCAAAATGACGAGGCCCAACAAGATGTTGATGGTGCGTTGGGCAGGCGCAATCACGTTGCTGTAGGGGACGCCCAGGCGCAGTAACCCCATGATGTGATCTTCGTGCAGGATTTGCACCGCTACATAGAGGTATTCTTCGCCCTGCTCATTTGGACGGATGATATCCCCCTCGCCGATGTCGCTCTCTAGGGCGTCATAGAGTTCTGGGGCTGTTTGTTCGGTGGGGTGAGGAGGCGTGGGTGAAAGGTTGTCGATCAACGGGGTGCCATCGGTGAGGAAGATGGTGTAGTGCAGGTCGTCCTCCTTGGTCAGCCAGTGGGCGACGGTGACCTGTACATTGGTGAGCGAGGCTTCGCCCTCGATGAATTTTTCCAAGGGGTCTTCCAGCGCGTTGCTGGTGGCGAAGGCCAGGTCTTCGATGCGATTTTCGGCCTGTTCGATGGCGGCGCGCAGGATGGCGCGGCTGGCTACAGTGAACATGACAACCACGGTGATCAGTGCCACACTCAGGTGCGATAGAGTCAGGCGCCGATTCAACGATGAGAACATTACTCGAATTCCTCCGGCGCGGCGAAGCGATAGCCGTACCCGCGCACGGTTTGAATGAGCTGAGGGCTGGCGGGGTCGTCTTCTAGTTTCAGTCGCAGCCAGCGGATGTGTACATTGAGCGTGCGCAGGTCGCCGATCCAGTCTCTCCCCCACACGTGGTCGATCAGCCGGTCTCGGCTGATGGCAACGCCGGCGTTTCTCATCAACACAGCGAGCAAATCGAATTCGCGAGAGGAGAGTTCGATTTCTTGCTCTCCCTTGAACACGCGGCGGGCTTGTAGATCCACCTGAATGTCCCCGACGCGGATGTTCTGGGTGGAATAGCCTTTGCGGTCGAGCTCAACGCGCCGCAGGATCGCCCGGATGCGTGCCAGCAACTCGCGTGAGGCAAAGGGCTTGGCGAGGTAGTCGTCGGCGCCAAATTCCAGCCCCATCACGCGGTCGACCTCTTCGTCGCGCGCCGTCAGCATAATGACGGGCACGGTGCTGGTGGAGCGGATGTGTCGGCAGACGTCCAGTCCGCTGATGTCCGGCAGCATGATGTCCAGGATTACCAGGTCGGGCTGGAACTGGTCGAGCGCTTCTACCGCCGCTGCACCCGTATGTACAGCCCTGACCTCAAAGCCTTCCCCGCTGAGGTGATAAATAAGCGAATCGGCGATCAGGGTGTCATCGTCAACAATCAGAATGCGGGCCACCATTGCCTCCGATGGGGTATGACGTTCCGAATAGACTATGCCTTAGTATAATAGCAATTTAGAAAGCTTAATCAATGCTTAATTTTACTGCGCACTTTTTTAACCAAAGGGGAGGCCTGAGTCGATAAACTTAACCATTGATGAGAAGCTCACCGTATTTCTCTCCTGTTGGACTTGTGCTGACGATGGTTTTGTTGCTTCTTTTGGGAGCAATGTTTTTGTTGCGTGGCGGCGAATTGTTCAGCCCGGGAGAGGTGAGCGCTCAAGGGCGACCGGGCGTGATGTTAGGTGGCTTTGAATCGCATGCTGATTTTGAAGCGGAGTGCCAACGCTGTCACCGCCCTCTGGAAACCACACAGGATGTGCTTTGTCTGGAGTGCCACCTTACTGTGAAAGAGCAATTGGATCAACAGAGCGGAACGCACGCGCAAATCTCAGATGTTCGCGATTGTGCCTCGTGCCATGCGGAGCACCGCGGTCGGGATTTTAACCCCACCGAGACAGCGTATGCGCGCTTCGATCATTCTGCGACCCGCTTTAGCCTGTTGCGTCATAGCCTGGATTATCAGGCTGTGCCCCTAGCTTGCAATTCCTGTCACCTGACGGATCGTGGTTTCGAGTTAGTGGAAAATGTTTGTCAGGATTGTCATGCCCGCGAAGATGCGAATTTTATGGCGCAACACAATGTGGAGTTCGGCCTGGATTGCCTGGCCTGTCACGATGGGTTGGATAGCATGGCGCGTTTCAATCACAACACGACGTTGTTCCCCCTGGATGGCGCGCATACCCAGGCGAGCTGCGCGGCCTGTCATAAAAACGGGAACTTTGAAACCGTCGCCGTAGATTGTCTGGCCTGTCACGCAGAACCAGCGATACATCAGGGTTTGTTCGACCTGGATTGTTCCCTGTGTCATACCACACTGGCCTGGAAACCCGCGGTGGTGGATGGGGTGGCCTTTGAGCATGCGCGGACGGCAAATTTCAGCCTGCAACGGCACGACGTCAATTTTGATGGTTCCGCGATTACCTGTGTGACCTGTCACCCCCAAAGCGTGCAATCTTTTGAGTTGCCCATCTGTGTGCAATGTCACGCACAGCAGGATGGCGCGTTTATGAGCGCTCATCAGGCTCTCTTTGGCAGCGATTGCCTGGCCTGTCATGATGGCGTGGATCGCTTTAGCGATTTTGATCATGCCAATGTGTTCCCGCTGGCAGGGCGTCATGCGGAAATAGCCTGTGAAGCCTGTCACGCCAACCAGACGTTTTTGGGTACGCCGTCCGCCTGTGTGCAGTGTCATCAGGAACCGGCGATTCACGCGGGCTGGTTTGGGTTGAAATGTCAGTATTGTCATAATGATACAGGGTGGATTCCGGCACGTTTGACGATTCACCCCTTCCCGTTAAATCATGGCAGCGATGCGCAATTGTCTTGCGAAACCTGCCATCAGGGCGCGTATACAGAATATACGTGTTATGCGTGTCATGAACATCAGCCAGCGCCGATTGCTGAGTCCCATGTTGCTGTGGGGGTTTCGGCGCAAGAGCTGCCGGCTTGTGCGGAGTGTCACCCTGCGGGTGAGCTTCGGCCGGGCGACTGACGAGAGCAAAGGATTGTCCGTATGAGGAATGCGGAGGTATTACGATGAGGCGTTTTCTGTTTCTGGCTTTTCTGAGTAGTGTGGTGATTGCGGTGTTGACCGTGACGACGGGCGTCCTCCTTGCGGAGGCGGCTCCTTTCAGCCCTGGGGATGTGCTGTTTCCGGTGCAAAGCTTTGCCGAGAAACGCGCCTTCTTCCGTCCGACGGTCAATGACAAAGCCGCGTGGTATGTGCAAATCGTTGAGCGCCGCACAGCAGACCTTCAGCAGCGCGTCGGGACGCCGCATCAGTCTCAGGCTGTGGCGGCGTATAACGATGCCTTGATTCAGGCGGCGACCTGGCTTGCTCAAGCCACCCCCGAGACCAAGACAGCGTTGCAGACGCGCCTTGCTGGTTTGTTGGCGCAGGCTGAACCGGTGTTGTCAAATGTGTCGGCGGTGAGCGCGGCGGAACAAGATCAATTGGTAACTGTGCGGGCGCGAGTCAGCACGTTCCGCAGCCTGATCAATACCCGACCGTTTACCCAGGCGGATGTCCCCCAGGTGGTTGGTTCCGACGCCACCGGTCAACCGAGCGGCAGCAGCAGCGGAGCCGATGCGCTCCCTGCAAACGCGGTCACGCCCACGGTTGACCCGCTGGCGGTTCCTTTCCCGCCGGGCAGCCCTGGCGACGTGCATGC
>WFTY01000276.1 GCA_015485245.1 Anaerolineales bacterium
GGAGATGTGTATAAGAGACAGTATTAACACGACGCATGCTGTAGAAAACTTCATGTATCGCGGTGGTGTGATGGGCTTGGATCAATTGGTGGATGATCTTGAGGCCTTTTACCGTCGGCATCAGAGTTGGGAGGGGAGCGAACGTCTCTTCGCGCTGTTGCCGCCGGGAGAGGGGCGGCATATGGGCGGCAGAGGGATGGGGCAACGCCTTCAGCTTCTCGACGCGCAGGGTGGGCTGGTGTTTGATAATCAGGGGGGGAGTCTGAGCGCCGATGTCGATCTGGCGCGCGCCATCCCGCTGGAAGTAGATGGTCAGGTGGTGGGGTATCTTTTGCCGGAGGAGGGGAACTTTTTCCCCCCGCTGATCGGTCAACAATTGCTGGAACGCCTCAATGCGGCTGCTCTTACGGCCGCGTTGGTGGCTGTGGCCGCCGCGCTGTTGCTGGCTTTTTTGCTGGCGAATACCCTGATGCGCCCGATCCGGCAGTTGACTGCCGCGGCGCAACGCCTGGCCCAGGGCGACCTCTCGCAGCGAGTAGAGATCGGCGGCAAGGACGAAATTGCTCTCTTGGGGCGTACGTTCAATCAGATGGCTGCTTCGCTCCAGCGGGCCGAGGAACGTCGCCGCGCCTTGACGGCGGACATCGCACATGAGCTGCGCAACCCTCTGGCGGTGCAGCGCGCCCATCTTGAAGCCTTACAGGATGGCGTATATTCGCTCACTCGCGAGAATTTGGCGCCGATTGTGGAGCAAAATCTCTTGCTGGGCCGTCTGGTGGAAGACTTACGCACCCTGGCGCTGGCAGACGCCGGCCAATTAACGCTGGAACGCCGCACCGTGGATGTGTGTGCTTTGGCCGCGCGCGTGGCGGCGCGTTTTGAGCCTCAGGCTACCGAGCGCCAGATTTCCCTGCGTTTTACGCCGCAGGAGCAGCCGCGTCTTTTGCTGGTGGATCCCCAACGCATTGAGCAGATTTTGAACAACTTGCTTGCCAATGCCTTGCGTTACACCCCTGCCGGCGGCGTGGTGGAAGTTCGCTGCCTGGAGGTACCATCGGATGGATGGTTGCAGGTTGAGGTGTGCGATACCGGCCCAGGAATTCCCGAGGAGGCGCTGCCGCACATTTTTGAGCGTTTTTATAAGACAGAGGTCTCCCGCCAGGGCGGAACCGGGTTGGGGTTGTCCATCGCTCGCAAGCTGGCGCAGGCTCATGGCGGCGATCTGATCGCCGCTAACCATCCTGATGGGGGCGCGCGGTTCACGCTGCGGCTGCCCCTGGAATAACCGACCCGCCGTGGTTGAATTGGGGTACAATTGGGGCGCTTTGTAGAACATCGCGGAGAACAGTATGTCCTCATGGAAAATATTGATATCAGATCAGTTGGATGCGCGCGGGGTGGAGATATTACGCTCCGCTGCACAGGTGGAAAACCGACCGGGGATTGCTGCGGAAGAGCTGTTGGAGTTGATCGATGGCTTTGACGCCCTGGTAGTGCGCGGGCGCACGAAGGTAACCCCGGCCCTGCTGGATGCTGCTCCTCGCTTGAAGGTCGTCGGGCGCGCCGGAGTTGGTGTGGACAACATTGACTTAGCGGCGGCGCAGAGCCGGGGCGTTGTGGTGGTCAACGCGCCCACGGCAACCACCATCGCTGTGGCCGAACATACTTTGGGGCTGATGCTCGCCTTGATGCGCCACATCCCGCGCGCCGATACGACGATGAAGGCGGGGCTTTGGGAGAAGAAAACGCTGCTGGGCGGCGAGCTGCACGATAAGGTTTTGGGCGTGGTTGGGATGGGGAACATTGGCTCCGCGGTGGCGCAGCGTGCCGCCGCCTTTGGAATGCAAATTCTGGGTTATGATCCCTTCCTGGATGAGGCCGCCATCGCTTCTCGCGGTGCCCAGCCGGTAAACTTGCAAGACCTCTATCGCCGCGCTGATATCATCACTCTGCATGTCCCCCTCACGCCTCAGACACGCAATCTGATTGACGGTCAGGCCATCGCCCACATGAAGCGCGGCGTGCATCTGATCTGCGCGGCGCGCGGCGGCGTGATCGATGAGACTGCCCTGCTTTTGGGGCTGGAAAGCGGTCAGGTGGCCGGCGCGGGACTGGACGTGTTCGCCAGTGAACCGCCAGGGTTGAGCGCATTGGTGGCGCACCCCCGGGTGGTTGCCACGCCGCACATTGGCGCACAGACGGCCGAAGCACAACGCCGTGCTGCCGAGGACGTGGTTGAGGAAGTGCTTGCCGCTTTGAACGGCGAGGCGCTCCGCTGGCAGGTGGTTTGAGGGCCGTTCTTTTTTGTTGTTTCTTTAGGAGTATTCATGGAAGAAAAGCTAAACAAGCTGAAAGAGCTTTTGGGAGAGGTGTCCGATTTGCAATCTGCTGCCGCGGTGCTGGAGTGGGACCAACAGGTCAACATGCCCTCCGCTGGCGCAGAAGCGCGCGGCAATCAGATTGCCACCCTGCAGCGGCTGGCGCATGTCAAGGCCACCGCGCCGGAGGTCGGCCAGTTACTGGATGATCTGGAGAGCTATGCTAAAGACCTGCCGCCGGATTCCGATGAGGCTCGCCTGATCTGTGTCGCCCGCCGGGATTATGATATCAACATTAAAGTCCCCCCGGATTTCACCGCCGAATTCTCCAGGGTCTCGGCCATGGCCTTTGACGCCTGGCAAAAAGCGCGCGCCGCCAGCGATTTCAACGTGTTTCAGCCTCATTTGGAGCGTGTTGTCAACCTGGGGCAACGCTACGTGGAGTTTTTCGCCCCTTATGAACATGCTTATGATCCCTTGCTCGATCGTTTCGAGCCGGGGATGAAGACCACTGAGGTTAAAAGCATTTTCGAGGCGTTGCGCCCGCAGCAGGTGGCGTTGATCCAGGCCATTGCTGAACGGCCACAAGTGGATGACGCCTTTCTTCACCAGGAGTTTGACGACCAGAAGCAGTGGGATTTCGGCGTTGAAGTGGTCACAAAATACGGTTACGATTGGGAGCGCGGCCGCCAGGATAAATCGGCACATCCTTTTACCACCAGCTTTAGCACGCGTGATGTACGCATCACCACGCGCATTCAACGGAACTTCCTCCCCTCGGCGTTGTTTGGTACGATGCATGAAGGCGGCCATGCTCTCTACGAGCAGGGCATCAACCCGGCGTATGAGCGCACCGCGCTGGCCGGAGGCGCTTCACTGGCAGTGCACGAATCGCAATCGCGCACTTATGAAAACCTGGTCGGGCGCTCGTTGCCGTTCTGGGAGCATTTCTACCCCCGTTTGCAGGAACTCTTCCCCGCTCAGCTTGGCAACGTGGATTTGCAAACTTTTTACAAGGGCATCAACAAGGTGGAGCCCTCCCTGATTCGCGTGGAAGCCGATGAAGCCACATATAACCTGCACATCATGCTGCGCCTGGAGCTGGAGATCGCGTTGGTGGAGGGGGCGCTAGAGGTCAAAGACCTGCCAGAGGCGTGGAACGCCCGGATGCAGGAATATCTTGGCGTTGTCCCCTCGGATGATGCGCACGGCGTATTGCAAGATGTCCACTGGTCCAGCGGGCTGATGGGGTATTTCTCCACCTACGCCTTGGGCAATCTGATCGCCGCGCAGCTTTGGGAGAAGGTCAACGCTGATATCCCCGATCTGGATGACCAGTTCCGTCGCGGCGAATTTGGCGAGTTGCTGGCCTGGATGCGTGAGAACATCCACCAGCATGGGCGCAAGTATCAACCGCAGGAGCTGGTGCAACGGGTGACCGGTTCGAAAATTGATCCCGCCGCGTATATGCGCTATCTCACCGTCAAATATGGCGAAATTTATGGGTTTTAGCGGCCGGGAGCGGCGAGACCTCTTGGCTGATCGGGTTCGCCGTCGAGGGTAAAGCGCAAAGCGCGGCCTGGGTAGAATAATCCCGCGTTTGATCGGCAAAACCACCATGGCGCGCATCCTGTTCATTGATGACGATATCGATACCTTGCAAACCTATGACAAGGTAGCCACTCTCTACGGACATCAGGCGTTGCTGGCAGAAAACGCCAGCCAGGCGCTCCACTTTCTGGAGGATGGGCCTGTGGATTTGATCTTGTTGGATCGGCGGCTGGAGAGTGTAGATGGCTTTAAAGTTCTCCACCAAATCCGCAGCATGCCGGGAAACGCACAAATTCCGGTGGTGATGGTGTCCGCCAGTCACGAAAACTTTGCCCGCCGGGCGCTGGCGGAGGGCGCGCAGGCCTATGTGTGCAAACCCCTGCTGGTTCAGGATATTTTGGAACTGATTACGAAGTATACCGCCGCATGAATCGATTGACTTCGCTGGCCTGGTTGGCGGTCTTGTTGGGCGGACTCCTTTTGAGCGGGTGTGCCGCTGTAGAGAGCGACGCGCTTCCAACGCTGATCCCCACCGAGTACGTTCCTACCGCCATCGCGCTGACCGCGCAGGCGTTGGCTCCCCCGCCAACCGCCACGCCCGCGGAAGAAGCGCCAGAGGCGACGGATACCCCTACACCCACGGCCACGCCAGCTATTCGCCAGGCCCAGGTGCCTCCGTCGCCCACACCTCCCCCTTTGATCCCCGCGGCAGATATTCAGATTGTGCGCCCGGCGCCGCTTTCCAGGGTGGTATCGCCGATGTCGCTGGTGGTGTATCTCTATCCTGGCTTTGGGCGGCGCGCCACGGTGGATCTCTACGGCGAGGATCGCCGCCTGATTTATCGTAAGGTATTTTCGTTTACCTCGCCCAACGAGCAGGTTTCTATCGCCAGGGATGTCGGTTTTGAAGTCGCCGGCGCGGGCGAAGTGGGCTACCTGGTGGTGGAGACAAAGGATGAATATGGACGGGTGATCGCCCGCGCTACCAGCGAGATCATCTTGCTGGCTGAAGGGCAGGGGGACGCCAACATCGCCACGGATGTGCTCGCTCCGATTGTGATTCAGCAACCC
>WFTY01000277.1 GCA_015485245.1 Anaerolineales bacterium
CAGCGGAGGGATGGGGCCGTTGGGTGTGCTTAAAGGCTTCGAGGAGCTACGCACCATGGGGCTGACCGACCGCATTCCAGCTGTTGCCAGCATTCAAAGCGCAGGCTGCGCCCCCATGGTCGACGCCTGGAAGCGCAACCTGCCCGTCGCAGAACCGGTCGTCTCGCCCAGCACAGCAATCGCCACCCTGGCAACCGGCGACCCTGGCCGCACCTACATCGCCCTGTGCGAGCGCCTGCGGCGCGGCGGCGGAGGCACTTTCGAAAGCGTGAGTGACGAAGAAGCCTTCCGGGCAATCCATGTGCTTGCCAAGATGGAAGGTCTCTCCATGGAACCGGCCTCCGCTGTCGCCTTCGCCGGGTTGATCAAGCTGGTGCGCAGCGGTCAGGTCCGCCCCGATGATGTGATTGTGGTCAACCTGACGGGACACACCATGCCCGTAGAAAAGATCATCCTTGGCGAAGGCAGCGTGCAAGACGTGGAGATCCCCACCCAGGGGCCGCAGGAAAAGCCCGAAGAAGGTCTGCTGGCGGCGCTCAGCCGCATTTCGCCGCGCCAGTACTCAAGCGTGGCCATCGTGGACGACCACGCTGACGCCCGACGGCTGATCCGCCGCATCCTGCAATCTCAAGGAGAATACGTGATCTACGAAGCAGAGAACGGGCAAGAAGCCGTCGCCCTGGCAAAAAGAGAATTGCCCGACGTAATGGTGCTGGATTTGATGATGCCAAAGATGGACGGCTTCGCCGTGCTGGACGCGCTAAAAGCCGATGAGCGCACCGCCGCCATCGACGTGATTGTGGTCACCGCTCAGATGCTGACCGCTGATGAGAAAAACCGCCTGCGCGGGCGGGTGCACGCCCTGATGCAAAAAGGCCAGTTCCTTGATAAAGAACTGGCCGCCGAGATCGAAGCCCTCACCACCGACGGAATCGACAGCTGACCATGACAAACCGCCGTTCACAGGGGATCACTGCCGCGTTAACTTCGGCTGCTTTTCTCGGCATGGCTCCGGTATTTGGCAAGCAGGCCATCCTGCTCGGCGCCGCGCCGTTGGCTGTGGTCGCTATCCGCACTGCCCTGGCCGCCTTGCTGCTCCTGTTGCTGATCGCGCTGTTCAAACGACAGTATCTCTTCATCTACCCCGCCGGCCTGCTGGGATGCCTGCTGGCCGGCTGGCTGAACGGGATCGGGTCGCTGTTCTACTACAGCGCCCTGGGACGGTTGGATGCCGGCCTGGGTCAGTTGCTCTATTCGCTCTACCCTCTGATGGTAGCGCTGTGGCTGTTCCTCGATCACCAGGTTCCCAGCCGTCTGACGCTCCTTCGCCTGGCGCTCGCCCTCCCTGCGCTATACCTGCTGCTGGCCACCGGCCACACGGCTATCGACATGATCGGTGTCGCCCAGATGTTAATCGCGGCGGCGCTTTACGCCCTACACCTGCCCATCAACCAGCGGGTTTTGTATGATATGCCCGCTCCTACGGTGACCGCTTACACACTGCTGGCGATGAGCGCAGTGGTTGTGCCCACTTTCCTGTTCTCAGCCGAACCGATCACCATCTACCCACAGGCCGTCTGGTGGCCCCTGCTGGGTCTGACGCTGGTGACCTTTTTCTCGCGGCTGACTCTGTTCCTGGGGGTCAAGCACATCGGAGGTATGCAAACGGCCATCCTCGGCCTCGGTGAAATCTTAATCACTGTGGGGATGGCCGGTTTATGGCTGGGTGAACGCCTGAGCTTTGGGCAATGGATCGGCGCGCTACTGCTCGCCACCATCCTGGCGCTCACCGGGATAGACAAGCCACCCCCCCGAAAAAGCGCGCCGGGAGGGTGGCTAAGCTGGCTCAGTCCACCAGGATTGGCCGGACCACTCAGCAGACCAGATCAGGAATAACACCCCGCTTCATCCACTGGGACGCTCGGCGTCGAACACATAGCCGCGCCCGCGCACGCTGGCGATCCAGCGCGCGCCGTTGGGAAAGACCTGCAATTTGCGCCGCAGGCGGCTGATGAGCGGGCGCAGCACCTCCGGCGCCTCCTCGGGATCCGCCTCATATCCCTGCAACAGGAAAAGCAGGTCTTCATGGGAAAGCACGCTCCCCCAGGAACGCACAAAAACTTCCATCAGCTTGTTCTCGCTCGGAGTCAGGCGGACGTGCTGTGGGCCGCGCCACAGCTCACGGCGGGCCAGATCCAGCGTCACCCCATCGGGCAAAGAAACCAACTGTCGCTTGGGGCGCGGCAAATTTCCCAACCCCTCCACTTCCTTCAACTCGTGGATGGAGTGTTCCAATTTCCCCAGGATCAAGCGGCGACGTTTCTCTTCCTCCAGCGTCTTCAGGCCGCGGGCGATGGCGCTCAACAACTCTTGCACGCTCGGCGGCTTGAGGATGTAATCAAAGGCCTCATGGCGTATCGCCTCAATCGCTGATTCAAGCGAGCCGTGGCCGGTAATCAGCACCACGCGCGTGTCGGGCGCGACCTCGCGCGCCCGGCGCATCACCTCAATACCATTGATATCCGGCAGATTTAGATCCAGCAGCATCACCCCGACTTCTTCCTCTTTCAATAGTCGCAGCGCTTCCTGACCTCCCCCTGCGGTGATGACTGTATACCCCTCATGCTCAATGATCTGCTGCAACGACTCGCGGGTAGCTCTTTCGTCATCAACTACAAGGATCTTAGCAAGCATATTCTCTCCTTTTTCTCCTTTTTGCAAAAAAACAACCGCCTATCAAGAGAATCCAGTAGGGGTTCGCAAGGGAAAATCCCCCTGCAAACCCCTACTGCCTTCTACGCTCGTTTCAGGGACATGAAGACAGCACTATTATACGCCAAGAATCAGAAAAGCTACCCACAAATTTTCGTATTCGCGGCGATGCACCGTGTTCGTGATATACTCCCAGCGAACGCTATTTGCGCAACAATCACGACCCTGGAGGTAAATCTCTCATGAAAGATTTTATTGCCATTGGCGATTACGCCCCTCAGCAACTACAAGCCATGCTCGACCTGGCCGTCCGTCTCAAGGAAGAATGGCAAGCCGGCGGTAATGCTCCCCTGCTGCAAGGCAAAACGCTGGCGATGATCTTCCAAAAGCCCAGCCTGCGAACGCGCGTCTCGTTCGATATGGCGATGCGCCATTTAGGCGGCGATGCGCTCTACCTCTCCCCCGCGGAGATTGGCCTGGGCAAGCGCGAATCCATCGCCGATGTGGCCCGCGTGGTCTCCGGCTATGTGGACGCCATCATGGCGCGCGTCTTCGCCCACGAGCACGTCGTTGAACTGGCGAAATGGGCCAGCATCCCGGTGATCAACGGCCTGAGCGACTACAACCACCCCTGCCAGGCTATGGCCGACGCCCTGACCATCTACGAAGAGTTCAAAACGCTCAAGGGCATCAACGTCACCTATGTGGGAGATGGCAACAACGTGGCCGTCTCGCTGATGTTTGTATGCGCCAAGCTGGGAGCCAACTTCACCATCGCCAACCCGGAGGGCTATGACCTGCCCGCCGAAGCCGTTAATCTGGGGCGCAAGTTCGCCGCCGAAAGCGGCAGTACCATCACCCTGCTGAACGATCCTCACCAAGCCGTGCACAACGCCGACGTGGTCTACACCGATACGTGGACAAGCATGGGGCAGGAAGAGGAAGCCGAGAAACGCCGCCGCGTCTTCCCGCCGTACCAGGTCAACGCCACGTTGATAGCTGAAGCGCGCCCCCACGCCATTGTGATGCACTGCCTGCCAGCACATCGCGGCGAAGAAATCACCGACGAAGTAGCCGATGGGCCGCATTCCCGCCTCTTCCCTCAAGCACACAACCGAATGCACGCCCAAAAAGCGGTGCTGGTTGAATTGCTCACGGAGAAATAACCCACCCGCGAGGTGACTCATGAACATCTGCATTCCGCGCGAACGGCGCGATTCGGAATACCGCGTGGGCCTGACCCCGGTTGGGGTCCAATTACTGACCAAAGCCGGGCACACCTGCTTCATCGAGCACGAAGCCGGAGTGGGAAGCGGATTCAGCGATTACGATTACCAGCAAGCCGGCGGGCAGATCGTCTACAGCGGCGAGGAAATCTACGGCCGCGCCGACCTGTTGCTGAAAGTCGCCCGCCCCACGGTGGAAGAATTCACCTGGCTGCGCCCCGGGCAGACGATCATGGGCTTCATGCACCTCGCCTCGGGCAGCAGCGAGAAGATCAAGATACTGCTGGAAAAGAAGATCACCACCATCGGGTACGAGGTCATTCAAGATGAGAACGGCCTGCTGCCGGTGCTGATCCCCATGAGCCAGGCAGGCGGTCGCATGACGCCGCAGATCGCCGCCAAGCTGTGCCAGAACAACTACGGCGGCAAGGGCATCTTACTGGGCGGAGCGCCTGGCGTCCCTCCCGCGGAGGTCGTCATCCTGGGGGGTGGAACTTCTGGCACCGCTGCGGCGCGCGTCTTCCTGGGTATGGGGGCAACTGTGTACATCCTCGACCACAATCTGCAACGCCTGCAACAACTGGATGAACTCTTCCAGGGGCGCGTGGTCACCATGGTGTCGCACGATTTCAACATCGCCAAAGTCTGCCGCTTTGCCGATGTGCTCGTCGGCGCGGTGCTCAACCCCGGCGCGCGCGCCCCCATTCTGATCACCCGCGAGATGATTAAGGAAATGCGTCCGCGCTCCATCGTCATCGACCTATCCATCGACCAGGGAGGCTGCATTGAAACCAGCCGCCCCACAACCCACAGTAACCCAATCTACCTCGAAGAGAAGATCATCCACTACTGCGTCCCCAACATGACCGGCGTCCTCGGCCGCACCGCCACCCACGCGCTCAACAACGCCTCCTGGCCCTTCGTCCGCCTGGTGACCGAACTGGGGATCGAGAAGGCGCTGCAAAGCGCCCCCGCCATCCAGCGCGGCGTGTACACCTATCGGGGTGAGGTCGTCCATGATTACCTGCGCGCTTCGCTGAAGGGGAGGCTGCCCACATGAACTGGATGGAACAATACCGCTCCAAAGTTGTCTCCGCCGAGGAGGCGGTGCAGGCCATCCAGTCGGGGGATCGCGTCTTCCTGACGGGCAACTGCTCCGTCCCACAAACCGTGCTCGCCGCGCTGGTGCAACGCGCCCCCCAGCTGAAAGACGTCGAGATCTGCCACGCCCTGACCGTCGGCCCGGCGGATTACGTAGGCCCCCAAGTAGAAGGCCACCTGCGGGTGAACACCATGTTCATCAGCCAGAACATTCGCCAGGCCGTTCAGGAGGGGCGCGCTGATTTCACGCCGGTTCTGCTCTCCGAGTTTCCCCTGCTCTTCAAGAACGGCCACCTGCCGGTGGACGTGGCACTGGTACACCTCTCCCCGCCCGATGAACACGGGTTCTGCTCCTTTGGCGTAGAAGTGGGGTTGAGCAAAAGCCCCGCCGAAAGCGCCAAAATCATCATCGCCGAAGTCAACAACCAGATGCCCCGCACCCTGGGCGACTCGTTCATCCACGTCAGCCGGCTGGATTACATCGTGCCGGTGGATTACGAACTCCCCGAAATCATCATGGGAGGAGAGAACCCCTCCGAGGTGATCGAAAAAATCGCCGGCTACATCGCCGAACTGATCCCCGATGGCGCCACCATGCAAATGGGCATCGGCGCCATCCCCGACGCAGTGCTGAAATACCTCTTCGATAAAAAAGACCTCGGCGTACATACCGAACTGTTCTCGGACGGGGTGATTGACCTGGTGGAAGCCGGCGTGCTGACCAACGCCCGCAAAAGCCTGCACACAGGAAAAATCATCGCCGGGTTCATCCTCGGTTCACAGCGGCTTTACCGCTGGGTACACAACAACCCGCTGATTGAGCTGCACCGTACCGAATACGTCAACGACCCCTTCGTGGTGGCACAAAACGAACGCATGGTGGCGATCAACTCAGCCATCGAAGTCGACCTCACCGGTCAGGTGTGCGCCGACAGCATCGGCCCCAAATTATATTCCGGCGTCGGGGGGCAATTGGATTTCATCTACGGCGCCTCGCGCGCTAAAGACGGCGTGCCCATCATCGCCCTGCCCAGCACGGCCAAGAGCTTCAGCCGCATTGTCCCCATGCTCAAGCAAGGCGCCGGGGTGGTGACCACCCGCAATCACGTGCGCTACGTGGTCACCGAATACGGCGTCGCCAACCTGTATGGCAAGAGCATCCGAGAGCGCGCCCAGGCGCTCATCAACATCGCCCACCCCGATTTTCGGGAAGACCTCCAGCGGAAAGCCCACGAACTGCACTACCTGTAAATTATGAGCACCAACCACAAAGCCAAGATCATCGCCACCATCGGCCCCGCCAGTCAGGACGAGGCCACCATCCGCCAGTTGATCCAAAACGGCATGGACGTGGCGCGGCTGAACTTCTCTCACGGCAATTACGCCGATCACGCCGCCGTCATCCGCCGCCTGCGCGCTATCGCCGCCGCGGAGGGGCGGGCGGTCAGCATCCTGCAAGACCTGCAAGGCCCCAAAATCCGCATCGGTGACCTGCGCGACGGCCAGGCCATCCTCAAGCAAGGGCAAACCTTCTGGTTGACCACCCAGGATGTGGCGGGCGATTCGCAGCGCGTCAGCGTGGATTACGCGGGACTGCCGGAAAGCGTGCAACCTGGCGGGCGCATCCTGCTCGACGACGGCAGCCTGGAACTGAAGGTTCGCTCTATCCAGGGGCAGGAGGTCGAAACCGAGGTGGTCTTCGGCGGAGTGCTCAAACCGCATAAAGGCATGAACCTGCCCGGTGCCAACCTCAAACTGAGGGCCTTCACGGAAAAAGATCGCGCCGATTTGCTCTTTGGCCTGAGACAGGGGGTGGATTATATCGCCCTCTCCTTTGTGCACTCGGCCGACGACATCCACCGGCTGCGCCAGGTCATCGCCGAGGCCGCGCCAGAGCGCGTCAACACCCCAATCATCGCCAAACTGGAGCGCCCCGAAGCGTTGAGCAACCTCACCAGCATCATCCAGGCCGCCGACGGGGTGATGGTGGCGCGCGGCGACCTGGGAGTAGAGATGCCCCCCGAAAGCGTCCCCATCGCGCAAAAACGCATCATCGAATCCGCCAACCAGCAATTGAAGCTGGTCATCACCGCCACGCAGATGCTGGAATCAATGATCTTCAACCCGCGCCCCACGCGCGCCGAAGCCTCCGATGTGGCTAACGCCATCTTCGACGGCAGCGACGCGGTGATGCTCTCCAGCGAAACCGCTGTCGGTCGTTACCCGGTCAAAGCTGTGGCGATGATGGGCGCTATCATCGCCCAGGCGGAGACGCACATGCGCGAATGGGGGCACGCCGAAATCCAGCCCAGCGCCGACCTGCCGCACGACAACGCCGTGTACATCGCCCGCGCCGCCCGCGAGATGGCGCAGGACAAAGACGTCGCGGCTATCGCTGTGTTCACCCAAAGCGGGCGCACGGCGCGCCTGATGGCCAAGCTGCGCCCCAACGTACCCATCCTGGCTTTTACCCCCATCAAGCACACCTACCAGCGGTTGAACCTGCTCTGGGGTGTGCAGCCGCATCTCGTCCCCCACGCCGAAAGCGTGGTCGAAATGCTCAAACACGTTGAAAGCGCCATGATCGCCGGCGCTGCGATCCAGCCGGGGCAGGAGATCGTCATCATCGCCGGATTTCCCATCGGTACGCGCGGCCCGGCCAACTTCGTGCTGCTGCACACGGTGGGGAAACCGTTGCAAAAGGATCACAGCATCCACGCCGACGGCGTATAAACCGGCTCCCCGGGACGAAACCCAAAACACCGCCGCCGGGGAAGGCTCAGAGCTGGCCGTGTCTCCCACCAATCGCGGCCGGAAAACGCCTGACAATTCACAAGATCATCACCGCGGCGCTTACGCTGAAAGAGCCGAGGCTCGCCGCCCTGCGCCGCCTGTGTAACAATTTCACGGAGGTCAACGAATGTTACAACTCGTCACCGGCGCTTTTGGCTACAGCGGCAAGTACATTGCCCGCCGCCTTCTCGCCCAGGGCCACCAGGTCATCACCCTGACCGGCCACCTCAACCGCCCCGACCCCTTTGACGGCGCAGTGCGCGCCGCCCCCTTCAACTTCGAGAACCCCGCCGCCCTGACCGCAACTCTGCGCGGCGTGGAGGTGCTTTACAACACTTATTGGGTTCGCTTCGACCACGGCGAAACCACCTTCGCCAAAGCAGTCGCCAACACCCGCACGCTGATCCAGGCCGCCAAAGAAGCCGGCGTGCGCCGCTTCGTCCACGTCAGCATTGCCAACCCGTCGCTGGATTCTCCCCTGCCCTACTACCGCGGCAAGGCGGAACTCGAAGAGGCCATCAAGGCTTCGGGGCTGTCCTACGCCATCCTGCGCCCCACGGTCATCTTCGGTGATGAAGACATCTTAATCAACAACATCGCCTACCTGCTGCGGCGCTTCCCCCTCTTCGCCATCCCCGGCTCGGGGGATTACCGCGTGCAACCCATCTTCGTGGAAGACATGGCGGAGCTGGCCGTGCGCCTGGGGGCTGAGGAGGAAAACCGCGTGGTAGACGCTGTTGGCCCGGAAATTTACACCTTCAAGAAATTGGTGGCACAAATTCGAACCGCGGTGGGCAGCCGCGCCCGACTGATTCACCTGCCCCCAGGGGTGCTTCTGCTCATCGCCCGCGTCCTGGGCCGGGCGCTGAACGATGTGATTCTGACTCCCGAGGAAATCCGCGGCCTGATGACCGACCTGCTGGTCTCCTCCGCCCCGCCCACAGGGAAAACATCCTTCGCCGCCTGGCTGCAGGAAAACAGCCAGACCGTGGGCCTGCGTTACGCATCCGAACTCCAACGCCACTACAAGGCCAGGTGAAGCCGGACAATGACGAGTAATTAGCCTCCGCGGCCAGGCCCGGCGGTTGCTGCTATAATAGCCCCCATGAGCACGCCCAAACTCGGCCCCCGCTTTGAAGAAGCGTTGTGCTACGCCGCCCACCTGCATGCGCGGCAAACGCGCAAAGCCAGCGAGGTGCCCTACATCGCCCATCTGCTGAGCGTGTGCGCTTTAGTGCTGGAATCCGGCGGCGATGAGGATGAAGCCATCGCCGCCCTGCTGCACGATGCCGTGGAGGACCAGGGCAGCACGGAAACGCTGGAAATTATCCGGGAACGCTACGGCGAGCGGGTCGCCGCCATCGTCTCCGGCTGTTCCGACGCCTTTGAAACCCCCAAACCGCCCTGGCGAGAGCGCAAGGAACGCTACCTGGAACACCTGAGAGGCGCGCCCCCCAGCGTGCGGCGAGTCTCCCTGGCGGATAAAGTGCACAACGCCCGCTCCATCCTGCGCGATGTGCGCGCTGACGGAAACGCAACCTGGCAAAAATTCAAAGGGGGCAAAGAAGGCACACTTTGGTATTACCGCTCCCTGCTGGAGATTTTCCGCCATCTGGACAAAGGCTATCTGGTGGAGGAACTCGAACGCGTGCTCGCCGAGATCGAGCGCCTGGCGGAGGCCACACCATGACCCCCCTGACATTTCAAAAGTATCAACAACTCGCGCAGCGCACATCCGGGGCCGGCGGCGATGATAAGGAGCGCCGTCTTATGGTCGCCGCCCTGGGGCTGGCCGGCGAAGCGGGCGAGTTCGCCAACCTGGTTAAGAAACGCCTCGCCCACGGGCACCCCATCACCGCCGCAGAGCTGGCGGATGAACTCGGTGATGTGCTATGGTATCTGGCAGAGGCAGCCAGCGCCATCGGCATGCCGTTGGAGCAGATCGCCCAGGAAAACGTGGACAAACTGCGTCGCCGCTATCCAGATGGCTTCAGCAGCGAACGCAGCATCAATCGAAGCGAATAGGAGCTGCCATGCCTCACGATGCAGAAATCTACACCTTCCTGACCCAGCACCTGCAGGCCATTTTGAACAACGACTCGACGGCCTATCGCGCCAGCACCCACGATGAGCTTACCCTATATGAATGG